>JAICGZ010000095.1 GCA_025922875.1 Pyrinomonadaceae bacterium | reverse complement strand
GCCGGCTTAGCTTCTCCAAATGCTTCCTTTCACTCACGTACCACTCAGGCCGCACCTGCTCGCTCATCACCTCCAGCCGTCCCTGCGGAAAGCTCGGATCCAGTGGCACGAAGACAGCACCCGCTTTGAGCACTCCCAGAATCCCAGTGATGATCTGAATCGGATCATTGCTAAAGAGCGCCACCATCGTGCCCTTAGTCACGCCTCCTGCAAGCAGGAAGTTCGCCAGCCGGTTCGACTCAGCTTCCAGCTCACCGTAAGTGACGCGCCGGCCACCACGCTCAATCGCGACCTGTGGCGCGAATTGGCCGGCCACCCGGCTAAACATCTCCTGCACGCTCTCGTAACTCATCAATGCTCCTGTGTAATGCCGACGTGGCCCTGGACCACATCGGAACGGCTCTACAATCGTCCGTCAGGGTCCGCAACCGCCTTTTCCATCAATGCAACATAACTCTTCACCATCTCCGTCATCGTTTCATCATCGTAAAGATCGGTGTCGTACTCAAAGAGGCCCTTGATCTCTTCTTTAAGTTCAGAAAGCATCATCGATAGCTCGAATTTTGGTTCTTCCTTGTGCGTTTTGTACCACTCCCACTCGAGCCCCTCCAGTTCGAGCTTCTCCCGTTCCTCACGCTCAAATTGAAAAAACACATCAAACAGCCGCTCTCTTTCCTCGCCTCTCTTCGCGAGGTCTTCCCGAATTAGTTCCGGCGTAACCTGATAGCTGTAGGCATCGAGACATACTTCTCTTACGCGTTTCATCACGTCACGGAAACTCACAGCGCCGGCAAGATTCACGCGAAACACCAGTGTGCTGACAAAGATGCCGATCAACTTTTCCGATTCGGCCCGCTCGCGGTTCGCATAGGGCGCGCCCACAACGATATCTTCGTCGCCGGTGTAACGGTTAAGCAGCAATACAAAGCCGGACAACATCGTCATGAGCAATGTCATGCCTTCCCGCCGTGTCAGCTCTCTGAGCCCCTCAACAAGCTCCGCTGAAAGAGTCAGATCCAAACGAGAGCCTTTGAAATTCTGCACCTTCCGGCGCGTCCGCCGCTGTGGCAAACTCATCCTTTCCGGCGCGTCTGCCAACTGCTTTCGCCAGTATGACAAACGGTTCTCCAGCTCTTCTCCCTGAAGCCACTGCCGCTCCCACGCCGCATAGTCGACATACTGGACTTCCAACTCCGGCAACGGCGATGGTCCACCCTGTCTCATCGCCGTGTAGAGTTGGCTCATCTCCGCAACCATAACCTCAAACGATTGTCCGTCCGCGATGATGTGGTGCATCGTGCAAATGATGATGTGGTCCTGCCCGGTCATCCGGAGCAGCGTTGGTCGTACCAGCGGACCTTTCGTGAGATCGAATCGCCGCAGAGTCTTTTGCTGAGCGAGTTGCAACGCCTGCCGCTCCCTCTCGTCGTGAGACAAGTGGCTGAGATCCACAACCGGCAAGCTAAATCCGTTGGGCGGTTGTATGACCTGAGTCGGGAGATCACCATCAGCCATTACAAAAACCGTCCGCAGGGTTTCATGCCGGCGAATAATCTCGCCGAAGGTCTGCTCGAGGGCAGGCCGGTTAAAGGGACCTTTTAGCCTGACGCCCAGCGGTATATAAAACGAAGAACTCTGGTTGGCGAGGTGTTCGTAAAACCACATTCGCTGCTGCGCGTAAGAGAGCGGCAGTTCACCTTCGCGCGAAACTCTGGGTATAGCAGTCAACTCGCTCTGGGTCCCTTCACTGATCTGTTTCTTGATCAGTTCAGAGAACTCCGCGACCGTGGGCGCGTCGAAGAGACTGCGTATGGGCAGTTCCACGTTCAAAATGTCGTGCACTCGCAGGATCGCGTGCGTCACCAGCAGCGAGTGGCCTCCGAGGTTGAAGAAGTTATCGGATCGCCTGACTGACGGCAGCTTCAAAACTTCACACCAGATCCCGGCAACGATCTCCTCCACCGGACCACGCGGGCCTGAACCGTCGATCTCCCGTGTGGCCTGGACCAGGTCGAGCGCGGGCAACGATTTGCGATCTATCTTTCCGTTCAATGTGCGCGGCAGGTGCTGCATCTCCACAAAGGCTGAAGGCAACATCTCTTTTGGTAATCGCTCAGCCAGATAATCGCGCAACGATTCAGCACCGGTCCCATTACTCATCGTGACATACGCCACCAGGATCTTGTTGCCTTCACTATCGTCACGATCGATGACCGCCACGTCTCCAACCGCGGTATTTGCTCGCAGCAGGTTCTCGATCTCGCCTAACTCTATTCTCAGCCCGCGAACTTTCACCTGGGCATCTCGCCGCCCAAGTATTTCAAAGTTGCCGTCCTGCAACAGCCTGCCGTAGTCGCCTGTCTTGTAAACAATGTCAGCGGGATCGTCGTTGAAAGGATTTTGGATGAAGACTTCTCTTGTCAGCTCCGGTTCACGGTAGTAGCCGAGTGAACGATAAGGCGTGCGGATATAGATCTCTCCCACGTCTCCCACCTCACAAGGTTGGCCATATTGATCGACCACCATCATTGCGGCGCCTCTGATCGGTTTTCCAATGGGAATCGTGGGCTTCTGCACGTCCTCAGGTTTTACCTCGTGGCAGGTCTTCGTTATGCTCGTCTCCGTCGGTCCGTAGATATTCAGTAATTTAATTCGCTCGCCGAATACCTCCATCCAGCGCTTAACATCGGACGGATACAACGGCTCACCGGCCATCACCACGTATTTCATCGCTTCGAAGTATTGATTATTGAGCCCCTGATTAATCAGCGCGCGGAACACGGACGGCACGCAATGCAGCACCTCGATTTGCTCGACGTCGATCCAGTCGATCAGCCTGCCGGGATCTACCATTATTTCCCGGCTCGGTGGCGCACAAACTACGCCCCCCGAACACAACGGCACAAACGCGTCTTTCAAAAATCCGTCGAAAGATGGTGATGCCAACTGGCTCACTCTGGTGCCGGGTTTGGCGCCGATAGTTTCGATCTCCCACCTGACGAAATGGTCAATCCCCTTGAGGCGGCCGAGGATCGCTTTCGGCTTACCGGTTGATCCTGAGGTGAAGTAGATCGAACAGGGCGCGTCAGGATTTGATCTGTTGAGTGACTTTGCGGGTTGATTCCGAAACCTGTCGTCGTCCAGGCGTATCGCGCCGCTATGGTTTTCGCCGGCTGGTCCATCGTCGATCAAGATGATCTGCGTAGGTGAAGGTAAACCGCCAATCACTCCTTTCAGCTTGCCGTAGAACCGGGATTCAGCAATACACCATTTTGGCGGCACACTGTCGAACATCACCTCGAGTCTTTTTTCCGGGAAAGTGGGATCAAGCGGACAAAAGACGCCGCCGGCTTTGAGCGTTGCCAGTATTGACGAAATTATTTCAATCGGAGCGCTCATGAAAAGGCCGACAATCGTTTCGTTCGAAACTCCAAGTGTCGAGAGAACGTCTGCCAAACGATTGACCTTTGCTTCCAGCTCACTGTAAGTAATGCGCTTCCCGCTGTGATCGATCGCCAGCGAACTACCAGACTTCATGGCAGTCTGGCTGAACAGATCGTGGACCGCCGCGTAATCACTGACTTGCGTTACGGTGTTGCTGTAAGACATTTTGTGCTTTTGTGCCGTTTCGTGGCTTAGTTCAGGTTTGGCAGTTTGAATAACTCGAGAAAGAGACCAAAGGTCAGGACGACAATCAATAAATCGTCTTCGAGAGTGAGGTTGAGCTTGAAGCCCTTTTGTGAATACTTCGTTTTGAGTACCTCAACCGTATCCGGATTGAAATAGCCCTGCCGCTTGATTCGTTCATACGAAAGCAAGTCGTAAACCCAGTCGATCTTCTGCTGGAGCAGTGCCGGACTGCCGGGTGCGACAAAACCGAATTTCTCGCGCTCGACGATCTGCCGCGGGATCAGGTTTTCAGCCGCCTTCTTCAAAATGTACTTCTCAGTGAACCCGTTGAGTTTCAGATCGGGAGGTATTTCTCTACAGAACTCAACGAGGTTGATATCCAGGAACGGATAACGCGCCTCAATCGAGTTTGCCATGGTCATTCGATCTCCATGGTCGGCGATCAGGTGATGGCCCAGGCGGAGTTTGAAGTCGAGGTAAGATCGCTTGTGAAGGATATGCCTGCCCCGCAGCCTTTCCTTATTGATGACTGGAAAGTTAGAGCATTCAAATTCGGAGAGCCTGGCACTCACGTCGGGCGCGTAAACAGCTTGTTTGACTTCTCTGAAAGGATATTCGTCTTTCTCGTAAGAGAAGTTCTTATCGCCCCAAAACTTTTCCCTCATTTCATCGCCGAGAATCGTCTCGAGGTCGTGCACCTTACCATTGTCGCGCCGGCCCTTGTCGAAGCGGTATCCCACATAGCCGGCGAACAGTTCATCTGAACCCTCGCCGTTGAGGACTACGGTGACACCGTTTCTTCTGGTTTCGCGTGAGAGGGCAAGCGACGCGGTGTTGTAAGTTTCTTTCAGCGGGCATTCCGAATGAAAGACAGCATCTTTCAAACGCGAGGCTATATCAGCATCGTTGAAAGGAATTTCGTGATGAATTGAGTTAACCGATTCAGATACAAGACGCTGGTACTTCGCCTCACAGAGCTTCTCCTCGGCGAAGCTGATCGAAAAGGAGTGCCTCTGAACATCAGGCGACACCCTCCGGATCATCGCCGCAATCAACGATGAATCCAAACCTCCGCTCAGAAAGAACCCGACGGGCACATCAGCCTGGAGACGATACTTTACTGATTGTTCGAGCCGCTCGCGCAGCGTCTCAGCATAGTACCTTTCAGGCCTCCCGTCGGTACTGTCGATGGCCAGCGGATATTCGAGGTCCCAGTATTCTCTGACCGCGACGTCATTGTTTTTCACTACAACATAGTGACCGCTGGGCAGACTCTGGATGCCGCGAAACAGAGTTTGTGGGCTAATCGCGCCGGGTAATGAAAGCACCTGGTCCAATCCAGTCAGGTTTACTTCACGCGGCACAAGTGGATGCTCCAGAATCGCTTTTATTTCTGAAGCGAAAATAAAGAACCCATCGACCACTGTGTGGAAAAGCGGACAGATACCAAACTGATCTCTCGCAAGGAAGAGCGTGCGTTGGTTCCGGTCATAGATGGCAAACGCAAACTGCGCATTCAACCTGTTAAGAAATCCAACGCCGTCCTCTTCATATAAATGGACCAAAACTTCAACGTCCGTTTTGGTTCGGAAGCTGTGACCCTGCTTTTCCAGATCGCTCTTGAGTTCGCGGTAATTGAAGATCTCGCCATTACAACTCAGTACCAGCGAGCGATCCTCGTTGAACAGCGGCTGGTCGCCGGTCTCGAGATCGATGATCCTTAAGCGGCGCGTTGCTATACCGGCATTTGGATCCACAAAATAACCACGCGAGTCAGGTCCACGATGAATGAGCGCGTCCGCCATCCGTTGGAGAATGCGTTCTTCGACGCGTCCGGCGCCCTTGAGATCAACGTAACCAGCTATTCCGCACATGTAATTACAAACTCGCGAGACTTTGATTGAAGCTGTCTATAAGTTGTTTCCGCTCGGGATTAACGTGATGTGAGATCGAGGAAAGAATTGCGCCCGGGGTTGTAATCTCACTGAGGACTCGCTGGAGATTTTCATGGATTCGATCAATCGTGGCATCGTCGAACCGGTTGCTCATATAAACGAGGCGGAAATTAAATTGCGGCCCTGGCTCGACTACCAGCGCAAGAGGAAGATTGTTTCGTTCCAGCAAGTAAACACCGATCACTTTTACACCCGCTGCTTCCGGCAAGCCGGTGCTAGCCGGGAAATTCTGGAAAACCAACGCACTCTCAAAGAGTGGTTGATTGCGCACCTCACTCCATCCCTGAATTCTCACCAGAGAACAGAATTCGAAACGCCGAGCTTCGACCTGTTGCTTCTGAAGATCCCTCAGCCAGGGTATTACCTCACTGTTGACAGGTATGAGAACTCGCGCCGGCAAAGCATTGATGAACACACCGACAGCCGAATTGATCTTCGGAATATCAGCGGAACGGCCGGAGACAACGCTGCCGAAGACAACGTCATTGTTTCCACTGCGCCGGCTTAAGAGCAGGGCCCAAGCACCCTGGATTACAGTGTTCAGGGTCAACCTGTGTTGCGCGGCAAAGGAACGCAGCGCCGTTGACCGCTCCTCATCAAAAATGACCGTCTTTTCTTTAAAACTCGGCGTCTCGTGAACGTCTGCTAACGGCATCCTGTCAAACCCTAACGGCGTGGGGCCGGTAAAACCCTGCAATGTCTTACGCCAGTAGGCTTCTGCCTGGTCCTGCGGTTGCCGCTGCAACCATTTAATAAAATCGCTGTAAGGCATTGGCGGGCCAAGTTCAGCGGATTGGCCGAAGTAAATTGCGTGATAGAAGGCGAGCAGTTCCCGCAATATCACCTGCATGGACCAACCATCCATCAACAAGAGATGGAACGACCAGATGAATTCATAGAGGTCCGGCCCGGTGCGCACCAGTATCATGCGCATCAATGGTGCACGCTTCAGATCGAAGCCCGATTGAAAGTCTGATTCCAGCAGCGCTTCCATGCGGGCTGAGACTTCTGCGTGGGGAAGCTCACTCCAGTCGTGCACGGTCCAGGGTAACTTCAGGCGTCGAAAAACCACCTGCCGTGGTCCATCCTGAGATGACAAGAGGAAGGCTGTGCGGAGGATTTGATGGCGGTTCATCACGGCCTGAAGGGCTTCCTTGAAGAGGGTGAGATCGAGATCTCCGCGCAATGTGTATCTTTGCTGGTTCATGTAGACGCCAGCATTGGGAGCCTCGAGCACGTGAAAAAGCATCCCTTGCTGGAAAGGTGTCAAGGGATAAAGGTCCTCGAGATTTGCCTTAAGCGCTGTCGACATGATCGATTTGGACAGGATGGACAGGATTAACAGGATTGTTCAGGATTTACAGGATATCTTGTTAATCCTGTAAAAGGCTCTCAGGCGGCGCTTGATGCTGCTTCGGCGGCACGCGGGATCAGGTCGAGGCTGTCGGGAACGACAAACCTCAGTTCCGTGCTGCAAAAGTTTTTCCAATCTTCATTGACGTCATCGAAGATCACGTCTTCACCGGCCCACATCGACTTCGTGACCGTGTAGTCCTGATGCAGAAAGACAACGTCGTCGTCAGCAAGCGACTCTGCTTCGTTTTTCTCTTTCCACGCTGAATAGCGGCGAAGATCGCTGAGGTGATACGCCGTGCAGTATTTGCGATCAGACTGTTCAGCCTCGCCGTTTTTCATCTGAGCTTCCGCCTGCCTCAAATGCTTGACCACTTCCGCATGACCAGCGGCGAGAGCAATCATCTGCGGAGTTCGCAGATCCCTTCCCACCGCAAGCGGATCGGCGCCGTGTTGAAGCAAGAGTTCAACGATCTCGAGATGACCGCTGCCGGCCGCCCAGTTCAGAGGCGTCCAACCCTGTTTGTCCTGCTGGCTCAAATCTGCTCCGGCGTCAATCAGCTCCTTCACAGCTTTCTGGTTGCCGGACTTGATCGCTTCGATCAGTTCCATCTGACTCATGATATGTCCTCCATCAGTTTGCTATCTTTATGCAAGCAGTTGTTCCACTCGATTCGTTAATTGTGAAACGCTGGGATATTCATACACGTCGCCCAGTTTGACTTCCGCATGCAACTCCTCACGCAGCCGGCGCAACAAGCGAATCGCCGTCATTGAATCGCCACCCAATTCGAAGAAATTGGCTTCGAGGTCAATGCCTTCGAGGGCCAGTAGCTCTTCCCACATGGCAACGATTCTCTCTCGAATCGTCGACGATCCATTGGACGAGGATTGGCTGCCGTTATTTTCAGCTGGGTCGATCAGAGACTGGAGTTTGATTCGATCTACTTTTCCGTTCGCCGTTAGCGGCAACTTATCCAGGCACCGGAATCGGGTTAGCGATAACACCTGCGGAAGGAGACGCTCCTTCGCAAAGTCTCTGATTTCCTTCTCCGTCAATGCCGTCTGTGCAGTCGTGAAATAGCACGCGATCGTAGCCAGGCCGTCCACGTCGATATTGTTCGATGCGTTGAGCAGTACAACCGAGACGTCACTGATAGCTTCGTGCTCCGATAGAATGCTTTCTATTTCATCAAGCTCGATGCGGTAGCCTCGAATTTTAACTTGCCGATCCTTTCGACCCATCAACTCGACATTTCCATCACTCAGCCAACGTCCCAGGTCTCCTGTGCGGTAAGCGCGTTGCTGTGTTCCGTGGTAGTAAAGACGGTGAAATCGATTATCAGCGCTGCGCTCATCATTGAGATAACCACGCGCGAGCCACTCCGAAAGGATAATTATCTCCCCGATCTCACCCGGTGCGCTGGGCTGATTATTTTCGTCCACGATCAGGACGGCAGCATCCTCAATTGGCCGGCCGACGGGTACGTTAATCGATTCCCCGTGTCTGGTTTCCGGGATTGGATAAAACAACTTGATCACCGTCGACTCCGTTGGTCCATAGAGATTGAACAGCGAAATCGAATTCCCGAAACGCTCGCGCCAACCGCTTACGTCGTCCCAGCGCAACATATCGCCGGAGATTAGAAGCACGCGTAAAGATTGAAAAACGCTCGCGTCCGATGATGACGGTGCTAGCTGCAGAATCGAACGCAACAGCGTGGGCACGCAGCACATCACCGTAATTCTGCTCTCGTGAACCCAGTCAACAAATTTCTGCGCATCGATTACCGTGGTCCTGTCGGCGATGCAGACACACGCACCGCATATCAAAGGCATCAGAAACTCTTTAAGAGAAAAATCAAAAGACAGTGGCGCCGTCTGACTGAACCTGTCTATCTCGGTAACCGCGAATTCTTGAGCCTGCCAACGCAGGTATTGGATCAGGCTTTTGTGACCGCCACGAACTCCCTTGGGACGTCCTTCAGATCCGGAGGTGTAGATTACATAACAGTCATCTTTGTATGCAGGGGGCTCTGAAACGTCATCGATGTCTATTGTGGCCGGTATGTTTTTACCTAAAGCACTTCGGGGTGAGTGTCCGTTGGAATTTGGATAACTTGTCAGAATTTGCGGTGCAGAAGCCGCGTTAACTTTCTCTGCCGCCTCCACCATTCGAGGCTTTAAGTCACCATCGGTCACGATCACTCGCGGACGCGAATCCCGAATTATCCATTCCAACATTTTCAATGGCGTATTGGGATCAACCGGCAGCACGACTCCGCCTGCTTCCCAGATGCCCAGCACCAGCGGCAACGTCGATAAGGATCGATGCTGGAAGACCACGACAGTTTCACCAGCATCCAGGCCGCATTCTCTTAACCCGCGGCTGATTTCCAAAGCCTGTTGCTTTAGCTCTCGGTAACTCAGCTGCTTGCCGTTGTGTTCTACAGCGGTGGCTTCAGGAAGCTGGTCCGCCTGGTCAAAGATGAGTTTCTCAATTCGCAGCATGACTGTTAGCAATATGGCCCCGGGGAAGACACCAAGAGGGTATAGGGTTCCCCAGATCGGGGCGAATCGATCTTAAAGCTGTTTACCTTGAGTCGGATTTACTGTGAGGTGGGATTTACTACGTAGACGACAGGCTACCGCCCTTGAGGACAATGCGTCCGATTAAATTAAAGGCTATTTTCTCACCCACGTTGTATCGCGCCTTCAATAGATAACGCGCATTTAGAGCTCCTGGTGGAGCGGGCTATACAACAACAATAATTGATGATCGATCTAAGCTCTATTACTAGCAGTTAGGTCGGAAAAATTATTGTCAAGCTACGGGCAGGCCGCCGAGTATTCCATGACAAGGATTCTGTGTCAACAGTTATTGCTAACAAGATTAATGCAATTAGATTGTGCGGCGTTCCATTACCCTCGATCAAGATGTCATTAACAGCATCTCGCAAGTCGCACTCGCGATCGCATTTCGACTAAAGGGTACGAGGGACGGAGCAACGTTGCGCCATTCGTCGAGTTGATCCTCACGCTGTGCACTTAATGGATCGCCGGATTGGCCCAGCGGGATGCAGAGCCTGGTTAAATCCCAGTCGCTCAGGTCCGCGATGAAGCGCATGGAAACTCTCGAGCCCGCGTTGACCGTCGGCATCGAACCTCCGGTGTTTTGCGGAAAAGTGGCGGTTTCAAACCGCGAACCTACAGATGGCACTTTCTCGAGCGGGTGTGGAAAGCGGACCTGCATGAGACGGCCCCACGTCCATTGTGTTGGGTCCGGACCGAGTTGTTCCGAAAGCGCCTCGCGGGCGTCGCGATAGCACGCCAGCACCAAAGATTCATAAGAGGTAAATCCTTCCGGCAACCATGCGATGGGACGTTCCGTAATCAGCTTATCAATGAATGTTGCCTCGTTTCTCCATTCGTATAGCCGGGCGAGCTCCGTTCCTAAAACGCCGGCGAGCACGCGATTGCGAAATGCTTTGCGCATCGCGGTGACGAGTGGCAACACCGTTGAATCAGAGTTCGAATATCCATCCCATCTATCGAAAATCTCAATCATCTCGCGCCATTCCGGAGCGGTGGCCGCAACTGGCTCCGCAAGCTTCACTATCTCGGACGCGAATATCGCATCGGGATACGAGTACGTGTCCCCTTGAATGGTAAGAAAATCGGCAGCGTCGAATTTTCGTTTGGCTTGCAACAGATCGTGAATGCGGCGGGCGCGATATGGCACCCTCCAGTTGTGAGTCAGATGATGTGGATAATCATCTCCCACAAGTCGCTGGTTCGCCATCACAATCATCCCGGAAGGCGGATCAAAGGCGTGCGGCAATTCTTCAAAGGGTATAAACCCCAGCCATTCACCTTCATCAGTTGTACCGTCGTAAGGGAGACTTCCGTCCCCAGTCTTCCTGATCGGAATTCGGCCGGCACTGTGGTAGCCGATGTGGCCGGCGATATCGGCATAGGTAAAGTTTTGCGGCGGACCGCCGTAACCGCTTAGGGCGGTCACAAATTCATCCCAGTTGCGCGCTCGATTGATGGCAAGGAATGCATTGAGGTCAATAATCTCCTCGTCGAATGCCGTCCATTGAAGCGCCAGTCCGATCGAATCCTTTTCCAGAATGATTGGACCATGACGCGTATTCTTAACGTCCAGGATAAACGGCTCGTTCGGTGAGCCATCAGACGCATTGCGAACTGCGATCTGTTCGGTTCGTACTTCCGCGGGTTTCCAGCCCCCCGGAGTTTTGTACGAGCGCGAATTATTCGAGTCAAACTGTTCAATATAAAGATCTTGCACGTCAGGGCAGAGATTAGTGACGCCCCAGGCAATCCATTCGTTATGCCCGATCATCACGCCGGGCACTCCAGGGACCGCCACTCCGGAAACACGCGAGTTACCAGCGCTCAAATGTACGATGTGCCAGATCGATGGCGACGCCGGAGGCAAATGAGGATCGCCGGCCAGCATTGGCTTGCCTGACACCGTCTTCTCACCACTAACGACCCAACTGTTACTACCAATCTCTCCGTCGCCGTTCATTGCCGCGAGCAAACGGCGCATACCGACTAACGCGTCAGTGAGTATCGCAATTTCGCTCTCACTGAATTTGCGCCTATCGATGTTGTGCGTCGAGACACCTTGTTTCACATCAATGAGGTCCAGCGGAGAAGTTTCAGGCAATAACGAAGCAAATCTCTCACGCGGTAAATCACTCATCAGGGCACGAAGAATATCTACATCAACAGTGAAAGATAATTTCTCCGCGAAAAGTTTTCCGAGGGCCAGAGAATCAACCGCGGTCCAGTACCTGGGTTGATACTTCAATACCTGGAATTCGAGTGGCAGCGACTTAGGATCACATGTTGCTATAAAAGCGTTCACGCCGCGTGCATACGACTCGAGCACCTGTCGCGTTTCCGCTGACGCGCGTTTGAATAACTTCTCCGCCAATCTGGTAAAGCCGTAGATGCGATGAAGCTTGTCTGCTTCGAGCGCGTTCGGACCGAGTATTTCAGCGAGCTCGCCGCGCGCCGTACGCCGCAGGAAGTCCATCTGCCACAACCGATCGTTCGCCGTCGCATAACCCTGCGCAAAGTAAAGAAACTCTTCATTCGGCGCCTCGATAAAGGGAATGCCTCGCCCATCGCGCCGGATAGTGGGAACGTCTTTTTTCAGTTTTGTCGCATCTGCTTGCATGATCTTGTAGGAATCATCATGTAAATCTTGTCTAATCCTGAAATCCTGTAAAACATTCGTTGTAGTTCACAGGATTAAGATGATTATCAGGATTAATAACGAATCAGTTCATCAAGCTGGAAGCGGATCAGAAACGAGTTTTCCCCCATCGGCGCAACCGGCGGAGCAAGTTCCTCAAAAGGCACACGCAAACGCTCAAGTTCCTTCTTCAGCCGGGCGATCACGAAACCGTAGAAATGAGTCCTGCCTTGCGCAGCACAGTGCTTACAGGCCGCCTTAATCAACTCGGCCAGCACGCGCTTACCATTGTGAGACGGCTGCGTAATCGCCAGCCGGCCAAATTCCACTCCATTAACTCTGTCGTATTCGAAGTCGAGGTATTCGTCAATGGTCCACTTCTCGCCGGTGATGATTCTCACGGCTCCAATTATCTGCCCTTGTTCATTGAACATGACGACGTGAGTGGCCTTGGAGTCGAACTCATCAGCGCTCCAGCGGTCCACATGGTTCCCGTTTCTGCCGCTGTTTGAATAAGCTTCGCGCCTGAACTTGACGATGTCCGCGACTAATTGAGGATCGTACTCGGATATCTTGATCATTGCTCCCCCTTCACATGGCCCATACGTACGAGGATCTGCCGGCGCGTGTCGGTAAAACCTGTGCGGCCGTGCATGTACCTGGAGTTATCGAATATGAGGATGTCGTTCGCCTGCCAATGGGTACTGTGCGTCCGCTCGTTAGCAAGGCCGGATATTTCCTCGAGTATCTCGGTCGGAAACGGCGACCCATCACCCATTGTCGGGACGTAGTGATGCTTTGGATAAAACTCGGTCTCCTGGCGGTAGTGGTAAATCAGAAGTGAATTACAAAACGATCTCCTGCCGCCCCACATTGTTGGAATCACACATAGCGTCTGAAACACACCGTTCAAGGTGTCGCCGTCAAACTCGGCTTCGAGCTTTTGCCAGGACGGAAGTCTCGACTTGATCAGATTCAGCCTGGCAACCGCAGCGTCTTTGGAGTTAACGCCGAGAGTCGCCATCCAACGTTCAGGCGTAGCACTCCAACTCCACTTGAGGATTGTGTCGTTCACAAACTGCTGAATCGGCGAGGGCAGCGCGTCGAGCAGCTCGACGCCATCGCACAGGTTCGTTTGTCCGCCGGCGTCCGCAGGCCTGACACAATAGAGCATAAGGAGATCGGGTCACCCCGGAGCGTACGAACCCTCGCGATGCAACGGAATGTAGTCCATTCCCTTATTGACCGTTGAGGTCGTGCCGTCCGCATTGACGACGTCTCTTTCGACGGTCGTGCTGGTGCTATGATGGACCATCGGCGTGATCAACTGATCGCTGAGATTTTCGAAATCACTGAGGCTGGCGCCGGCTCTCACAATCAGTGCCCCATGCTCCTTGAGAGCCTCTCTAACCACATTCGAATCGGAATCAGTCAGGACCGTTACCGGGTCGGAAGAGCTTTGTATGGTTGCAGATGATGTATACATAGAGATTTCTGTAAGAACTCTGTGTAACTCTGTGTTTTTTGTGTCTCTGTGGTGATCTTTTTCCACTCTCTGACCACAGAGACACAGAGAACACAGAGGTTGCACAGAGAAGAATTGGGTTTAGACGTATGCTGCGGTCGAGGCCAATAGGCTTTCTCGCTGACGGGAGTTGCTGAGATCTCTTAGGACCACGAGGTGGTCGAGGCTTTCGAGGACTGAATCGACATCGATGCCGAAGTCAATGAGGCACGCTACTTCATCGACACCGATTTCCTTCAGGCGTTCTACCATCTTCATACACGAACGCGGCGTGCCGATTAAAGAAGACGTGCGGTAATAACGCTCGAAGGCGAAGCCCGCAAGCTGATCGCGATACTTCTCCGGATCCTCGTGCTCACCGATATTGACCTGAAGGTTTAGACTCTGTGCTCCGGTCTCGATGAGATTCAAATGTGATTTGAGATAGTTCGTGAGGGGAACTCTCACCTTCTGCAACACGGCTTCCTCATCCTCTCCGATAAAGGTGTGCATCATCATCGTCACTTTTCGATCGGCTGGGTCATGGCCGTGCCGTACCAGAGAATCGCGATAAAGTTTTATTTTTGGAGTCACTTCTTCGATCGATTGCGTCAACAGTGCAGTGAGCACATGACAACCGAGCTCGCCTGCTTTCTCGAACATTTCCGGGCCGCCACTGCAAGTCAGCCAAATCGGCAACTCGGAATTAATCGGCTTGGGAAAAATCCGGAGCTCAATATCCTTCCCAACGCCATCGCGCCCCGGGATCGGTTTACCGCGCCATAAATCCTGCACCTCCTGGATTCCGCGAAACATCTCTTCCCTTTTCACGGGATAACGCTCCGGGAAGAACGCAAAATCATTTGGCATCCATCCAGACGTGAAAGAGACGCCCACTCGACCATTCGAGAGGTTATCCACTACCGACCATTCTTCCGCCACTCGCAGAGAGTTGTGTAGCGGCAGGACCACGCTGCCTGCACGCAACTGAACATACCTGGTGATCGTCGCGAGCGCCGCACTCAAGACCGAAGGATTGGGATAAAGACCTGCCTTCTCGTGAAAATGACGTTCGGGTGTCCAAACAGCTGTCAGCCGGTGACGGTCGGCGAACATCGCACCCTCGCGGTAGAGGCGATACTTATCCTGCCCGTACACAGCGTTGTCGTCGGCGAAATAAAACAGACTGAAGTCGAGTTGGCTTTCCGGTTGAGGCGCCTGTTGGACGTGAGCGGCCGCGCCATTCGTCGAGACGTACAAAGCCGGAAACGTAAGCGCGCCCAAAGTGCTTTGCAGATTCTCGATCAGGCGGTTGGCGATCCACTCGGCATCGTTACACTGAACGTGAAGCTCCAACAATAATTCATCGCCGAGCACAGCTTCCAGGTTGTAAGGTTGTCCTCCGCTTTGAAACTGAACAACGGGCGCGCCCAGAATATCGCCGCCACAACCGGTCGAGATCTCTCGAAACGTAACTACGCTGTCAAAGAGTGGCGCTTCCCTTTCAAGATCGATCCACTGCCTGATTTGTGAACGCGACACATGCGGGTATCGTTGCAGCGTTGCTATCTTCCGTTCAACTTCCTGAAGCCAGGAAGCAACAGACTGCTCACTCGTGAAAGCCAGAGGCAGCGGCAGAACGTTTGCCAGTAGACCAATCATCTGCTGCGACTCTGCGCTCGGACGCTTTCGAGCCGCCACTCCGATACTCACCCCGTTACAGTTTCTTTCGCGCATCAGCGCAAGCGCCCATGCGCCCGCGATCAACGTCTCAAAAGACAAGCCTGCATTCTTCGCAAAAGCTTTCAGATCTTCCGTTTCCGCGGCCGGAAAATTCAGATGCTGAGAAGCAGTTGTACGCGATCCATCGTGATATGAGCGAAGCGATAAAGAGTCAAAGGCATTACGCCAGAAAAACTCCGCGCCGGTCAGATCCTGTCTCTCAACCCACGCGACGTAGTCACGATAAGGAGCCGCGGAGGCGAGCGGGCATTCGGAGTTTTCCACCGCGGCATCGTAGCAGGCCATGACTTCATCAAGCATCGCGTTCACGGACTGCTCATCCAGCAACACCGGATGATGGCTAAGAATGAGTTCAAAAGAGCGTGCGGCCAAGCGGACTTCCAGCACTCGAAAGAGAGGCGCCCTGGCCGGGTCGAAGCCCTGCTCTTGATCTGCGCGGAGCAACTCTTGCAGTTTCGCCTGCTGCTGTTCAGGCGTGTCCGCAGTCCAATCGTATCGCTGGTAGTTCAGCTTCACTTGCTGCCGCACCACTTGAACCGGTTCGTTCAGTTGCTGCGAAAGGAAGCAGGTACGGAGGATCGTGTACCGTGCCAATAACTGTTCCCACGCACGCTCGAACGCGTTGCTATCCAGCTCGCTGCGAAGATGCCAGCGTACCTGGACCACAGTGCGAGTCTCCTTAAGCACCTCACGCTGCACAGGCGTGAGACGGTAAACGTCTGCTACATTTTTCATTCTGCTAATTCGTTAAGGCTGTCCGTTTCTTCGAGCAGCATGGCGATCTTTTCCAACTCCTCCGGGCTCAACCCTGCGAGTGAGAAACTGCTGTCTTCAGAAGAATCTGGTTCGGCGGTCGCTGGTGTGATTCCACCCTGCGCCTGTGACGACGGATCCAGGATGGCTGCCAGTTCCGCGATGGTCTGGTTTTGGAAAAGTTGTTGCGGCGTGAACTGCAAACCAGCCTCGTTGATCTTGACGCTGATTTGAATAGCTTTCACCGAGTCGCCACCCAACTCGAAAAAATTGTCGTGGACACTGAGCTTCTCGATACCCAGCATCTCTTCCCAGATCGTAGCGAGCTGTTGCTCCACCGCAGTGCGCGGTGCGACATATGGAGTTAAGAGATCAGCCGGTCTCGGATGCGACGCTCGTGGGGTCAAATCAGCGTCAAAGGTTTCGGTGAGGTTCGTTTGCGTAAACGTGTTGATTTGTTCGATCGAAGCACGCAGATCTTTGGTTGAAACAATGACCTGTGTGAGTGTGCCTCTCGAGAGGATCCGGCGGAACGCCTCGACACCTTCTTCCGGCGAAATTCCTTCGCTGAGACTTCGCTGGTAAATGGCGTCTTTACCATTGTCGCTCACCTCTTCCTTACGCGGAGTTGTCCCGGCCAGCAGCTTGATCGTCCCGGTGGCATCGTTAACTCGCTTCTGGCTGAAACTATCGATCACAACTCGTTCCACACCATCCTCGTCGAACAAGGTGATGTCGAACGTGATCGTCTCGTTCCTCGAGCCGCTGTCTTTCGCCCTGATGTAAGCGTGAATCTTGCGCGGCAGCGGACCTTTGATGAGCAGGCGCTTGTAACCCATCGGCAGGTAATGGCCTTCGCTCACGAGGTAGTGCTTCGCTGTGCCGGTCGCACGGTCCAACAAAGCGGGATGAAGCTTCAGGTAGTCCATGTCGGCGGCGAACATTTCCGGCAGTTCGAGTGTCGCGAGTAATTCCTTGTCTCCGAGATAGACACGCTGCAAGCTTTGCCAACGCGGCCCGAGATCCGGATCGATCTCGTCGTCGTCGCGAATAACGATCTCCTTCCGGTTGCAGCGATCGATTATCGACTTGACGTCCTGTCGCGCCGGTGGTTCTGAATCGACATAACTGATCTTGCCGATTGAGAACGGCTGCCATTCAGTCGCTTCCCCATTCTCCACAGCGGTAGGTTTACTCACCACCTTGAACGAGAATTCGCCACTGTCTTCCTCAATCAGGATCCGCACCTCGCGCGTCTCGTCATCGCGAAACGCCAGCGGTGCGAGAAAGAAGGCATCACGAATCTCCAAAGCGCCCTGCCCTCCGTGCTTCTCGACCGCGGCCCGCGCCATTTCGAGATAGGCTGTGCCCGGCATTACTGCCGCGCCGACGATGCGATGATCGTCGAGCACCCAATGTTCGGTCACCGTGAAATCAGTGCTGTAGATCTCCTCGCCGTTACCATTCGTGATCTCACGGTGAAGCAGCGGATGGCCGTTTAGTTGATGACCATTGCCATTACTTCGCTCAGGCTTGTGCGGCGTAACCTTTTTGCTAGCGGCCTGGGCCGCTGATTTCACGAGCATGCCCACCGACTGCCATGCGTCCCAATCGATCGAAATCGTCGTACCACCGTCAGTCGCTCGCTTGTAATGAGCAAACGCGTCGAGATACGCATTGGCGGCGCAGTAATCGACGTTACCGAAACCACCGAGGATAGAACTGCGTGACGAGCACATGACGAAGAAATCGAGACGCGCATCGCGCAGCACGCGATCAAGCACGCGCGTGCCTGCGACCTTGGGAGCAAGCACGTTCGCGGCCATAGCCGGTGTCTTGATTTGGATGATGCCGCCACCGGGAACACCAGCCGCGTGAATGACACCATTGATCTCACCAAACCGGCGCCGCGCCTGCGCGACAGCTCGCTTCATCTGCTCTTCGTCAGTAACATCGCCCGCAATGACGAGCACTTCGCCTCCGGTATCCTCGATGGCGCGAACTTTCAGCATCCGCTGGCTGACTTCATCGCTCTCATCGTGACTGGCAAGCCATTCATCCCATTCTTCGCGAGCGGGCAGAGGTGTTCGACCAATCAAAACGAGTCTTGCACGCGCGGCCG
This sequence comes from Pyrinomonadaceae bacterium, assembly GCA_025922875.1. Lineage (GTDB taxonomy): Bacteria > Acidobacteriota > Blastocatellia > Pyrinomonadales > Pyrinomonadaceae > PSRF01. Next base: position 1,591 of record JAICGZ010000095.1, on the reverse strand, counting down.
TCGCGAGATACTCGGCAAACTCCAACCCCATGCCGCCCATGCCACCGGTAATCAAGTAAACTCCGCGATCTCTCAACTTCCCGACCATTTCGTCCACAGCATCGAGACGGATCTGTTCGAAGTCCTGCACCCAGCGATGACGACCGCGATAAGCGATCACGTGATCCGAACTGTCGTTGCCGATTTCAGCCAGCAGTTCATCAAGCAATCGTTGCTGTTGGACGCTGCCGGCTTCAGGTAAAACCACGTCGATGCTGCGACAGTTGATGTTCTGATACTCCTGCGTGATTACGCGGCAAGGACCTAAGAGCATCGCCTTGTCAGGACAGAGATCTTCCTCCCCCGTTACCTCGTGCAGATTGTTCGAAATAACGCAGACATTGAGTTTCTCTTCCACGTGCACGTCGGCGGGCGCGAGCGTGAGTAGTTGATCGCCGAGTGCCTGTGCGAGAAATACGAGACTGTAGAAAGCGTTGGACTGCAAGTGCTCGGCTTCAGCAAGCCGCCACTCGGGCGTAACGTTCCAGAGGTGCACTATCGTTTGCGAAGTATCCCCGCCGGCTCCGATCTCTTTGAGTAGTGCATCGTAGTCATCGCGCTGTCCGGGACTGATGGTATAACTCGCGTTTCCAGTGCGGCTAAATTCATCTCCCGCGCGAACTGTTATGACTTCGTGTCCCTGACCTTCGAGCCGTTCCTTCAATCCATCGCCAATGCCGTACTCGTCCGCGAAGATCAACCAGCGCCGCCGCTCGCTCGCTAGCGCCACATTCTTCGCCGGCGCTTGCGACCTGCGCCACGAAGGAGCGTAAAACCAATTCGCGAGCTCCGGATCTTTGCGCAAAGGATTCTTTATTGCATGCGCGGCTTGTGGCTCAATCCAGTAACGCTGGCGCTCGAACGGATACGCCGGCAACGGCACGCGATGGCCACTCTCTCCGCTCGATACCTTCGCCCAGTCAACGTTGACGTTCGCCAGCCAAAGTCGACCGAGCGTGGTCCACATGAACGCTTCGTCAGGCTCTTGTTCATCCGCACGGCGTAGCGAAGAAAGCACTACCTGCGCGGCTCCACGTTGCGGATGATGTCTCGATAGAACAGTCAACGCGTTGCCTGGTCCAACTTCGAGCAGGACGCGCTCGGGGTTCGTGAAGAGTTCGCTCACTCCCTTGTTGAAAAGAACCGTCTGGCGAATGTGTTTTGCCCAGTAAGCCGGGTCAGTCGCTTCCTCAGCCGTGATCCAGTTTCCGGTGACGTTGGAAAGGTAAGGAATCGATGGCGCCTTCAACCTCGCTTTCAACACTTCTTTAATGAACGGCTCGAGGATTGGCTCCATCATCGGCGAATGAAACGCGTGTGATGTCTGCAAGCGCCGCAACATGAGTCCCTGTGGTTTCAACTCTTCTTCGAGTTCGTCAACCGCCTGGTCGGTGCCCGCCACAGTGCACAATCCAGGCGAGTTGACGGCTGCCAGAGCCAGATGTGGCCGCTTCTCGATCATCGAGCGCAGCTTTTGCTCGGGCAGCGAAACTACGAGCATCGATCCAGACGGCTGGCTTTGTATCAGCCGTCCGCGTGTGGCGACGAGTCG
>JAICGZ010000094.1 GCA_025922875.1 Pyrinomonadaceae bacterium | reverse complement strand
TTGCTTCCTTTGCGCCTTTGCGCGAAAAAACATTCTTTATTTCGTGTAGACCACTTTCCCGCCGACGATCGTGTAGAGAACATCTGTCGTGAGAAACTCTTTGGGCGCGACTTTCAAGAGATTTTTCGAGAGCACCGCAAGGTCCGCCAGCTTTCCTATCTCAATCGATCCTTTGCTCTGTTCCTCGAAATTCGCGTACGCCGTGTTCAGCGTGTAAGCACGGATCGCTTCTTCGATCGTTATTCTTTCATTCGGAAACCACCCGGCGGCGGGCTGGCCCGTGATGGTTTGCCTCGTTACAGCAGCATATAGTCCGAGCATCGGATTGATCGGATACTCCGAAGCCGACGTGCCTGGCCAGTCAGTTCCAAAGCTCAGCACCGCGCCGCTCTTTTGAATACTCTTGAACGCATACGCGCCTTTGGTCCTCTCAAAACCAATACGTTCTTCCATCCAACGCATGTCGTCGCTCAAGTGAAATGGCTGAACCTCCGCCACGACGCCGAGTTGGCCCAATCGTTTAAAGTCCTGTGGCGCCAGCACCTGTGCATGGACCAGGCGAAAGCGTCGATCGCGTTTACCGTTTTGCTTGTTGAGCTCTTCGAGGTAGTTGAGCAGAACGTTGTTAGCTTCGTCGCCGATTGCATGCACGGTGAGTTGCAGGCCCGCGCGGTCTGCGTCGAGCATGTAGCCGAGAAACTTTCCTTCGACAAACTCACCTTTGTCGTTGACCATCAACGGCCGCCAGCGTCCGCGATTTTTTGCATCGTGTGAATAAGGCTCGAAGAACCGGGCACTGCTGGTTCCCATGATGCCGTCGATGTGTCCTTTGAGAGCTCCGAGCCGGATCCACTCATCGCCCGAACCGACACGAATGCCGCGGTCAGCCATCTCCTTCCAGCGATCCAGTCCGGGACGAAAGTGAACTCGAACGGTCAGATCACCGGTGCGATGCAGTTCTCTGTAGATCTCCAACTGCAAATCGTCAGACATATCGCTGACGTTCGTAACGCCAAACTTGCGAATCTCCGCGAGCGCGTTCTTTGTCTGCTGCAAGCGACGCTCGCGCGAAAAGTTGCGCGGAATCACGGCATTAAATAGACGCGTCACTCCTTTGCCGCGCATGTGACCGGTGATGCGTCCTTGCGTGTCGCGAAGGAATTCAACATCCGGCGCGTGCGGATTGTTGAGGTCGAGATTGAGCGCGCGAAATGCCGCTTGATTCGCTGCGAACTGGCTGTCGTCAAACCTGCGAATGAACATCGGATAGTCAGCCGTGAGGTCATTCACGAGGTTGATGTCGGGAGCGAATGGTTCCTTTCGCTGGTTACCAGTACTGCCGGCCGCCCATTCATCGTAAGCACCCCAGAATCCGCCGACGACCCATTCACCTTTCGGCAGCCGGGCAGTCACCTCTTTGACGCGGGCGACAAACTCATCCTGCGTCGATGCGCGCATGATGTTGAATTCGAGAAACTGTGCGGCTGACGCGAAATGAACGTGGTTGTCGTTGAAGCCCGGAACGACAAAGTTGCCTTTCAAGTCGATGACTCGAGTGTTTGGACCATGGAGCTTCAGGGCTGAGTTGTTTGAACCAACGACGACGAGCTTGCCGTCTTTGATCGCGACGGCCTGGGCGGTCGGATTTTTCTCGTCGACGGTCCAGATAGTTCCGTTGTGCAGGATCAGGTCAGCTTCCGTTGATTGCCCCCCTTGTGTAAGGAGCGCCAGCAGCAATAATAGAATCAGCTTTTTGATCATCTGTTTTATCCGTGTTATCTGTGGTTAAGAAGATGTTTCAAAACAGGCTCCAACATGGGCCACTTATACGAAAAGCCCTTTTCCTGCAAAACTCCTGGTTTCACTTTCTGGCTCGAGAGCAAAAGCGCATCCGCCATCTCTCCAAACGCCAGACGTGCGCCAAACGCAGGCACCGGGAAGAACGTCGGCCGTGATAGCACTCGTCCAAGAACTTTCGTGAACTCTGCATTGGTCACCGCGTTTGGCGCTACAAAATTCACCGGCCCATTGACTGGTGTCTCTGTCATCAGAAACTTCAACCCGCCAACAACATCATCCAACGCGATCCAGCTCATCCACTGCTTTCCATTGCCAACCTTGCCGCCGATTCCCATCTGAAAAGGCGGCAGCATCTTTGCGAGCGCGCCTTCCTTGCGGTCGAGAATGATTCCGAAGCGCGTGTTAACCGTCCTGATTCCCTTCTCTATCGCAGGCTTTGTTGCGTTCTCCCACTCGATGCACACACTTGGCAAGAATCCATCTCCCGGACCGCTGTGTTCGGTCAACACTTCATCGCCGCGATCTCCGTAGTAACCGATCGCGGACGCGCTCAGAAACACTGATGGTGGCCGTGATAGGCGTGCGAGTGATTCACTCAACAACGAAGTTCCTTTGACACGGCTTTCACGGATGGCGCGCTTCTTTTCCTCAGTCCAGCGGCCGGAGGCGATGTTTTCGCCGGCAAGGTGGACCACCACGTCAAAGCCTTCGAGTTGTTCCGCGTCGATCCGACCCTGATTCGGATGCCACTCGATCTCGGAAGCACCGGAGCGTCCGCGACGCACGAGTCTGACGATTTCATGGGCGTCAGTCGTCAGCGACTTGATCAACGCTTCGCCGACAAGACCATGCGAACCAGTGATGAGGATTCTCATTCTCTGTGCAACCTTTGTGTTCTCTGTGTCTCTATGGTTAGCCCTGTTGCATAAAACTTACCACAGAGAGGCAGAGAACACAGAGGTTGCACAGAGAAGAAGAGATTCTTCTTGATTATTTTCAAACGAGGTGTAGAATGCGCACCTAAATTTTAAGCAAGGAGCAGCCTCACTATGCTTCGTCTCACAGCATGTTTCCTCATCACCAGTCTTCTTTTCATCGTCGGCTCTGTTTCCGTTCCTCAGTCTGCATCGACTTTAACGCGGCTTACAAACACACCTGAACACGCCGTTAACTTGAATCCGACGCTTAGCGACGACGGGCGCACGGTGGTGTTCGAATCTTCGGCGGACCTGTTGGGCCAGGGTGATAATTCTTCATTTCACCTGTATCACGCCGAGCCGGCTTTCAAATCGATCGCGCGCACGCGGGCTGTCTCTCCTGCACTTTCGAGTGATGGTGGCGTAATTGTTTTCGCATCGACCGAAGATCTTGTGGGCCAGAATCAGGATCGAAATTCCGAGATCTTTCTGTTTGACGGCTCGAAGCTCAGCCAATTGACAAAAACCGGGGCTGATTCGGTTGAGTCACGACTGAGCGATGGCAACTTCCAACCGTCGATCACTGCCGATGGCCGTACGATTGTGTTCTCATCCAATCGCAACTTCAACGGATTCAACGCTGATGGCAGTTATGAGATCTTTCTTTACAACGACCAGTCGTTTACTCAGTTGACAAGCGCCACGAACGAGCAGTCTGGCGTTAGTCCCAGGATTAGTGCTGACGGCTCGCGTGTTTTTTATAAAAAAACCAAACCGGACGCGAGCGACCTGGTCCTGATCGAAACACAAACGCGCCAGTCTCGCGTGCTTGCGGCTGACGTTGCAGAACTGTCGCTTACGGAAGGACGTGCAGTCAGCAACGATGGAATGCGCGTGGTCTACTCGGTACTGACTGCGCCTAATCAGAGCCAGGTTTTTATTTTTGATGCTCACGATGGTGCGATTCGGCAAGTGACGCAGTTGGGTTCAAGAGTTACCGATGTAAAGCTCCAACCAACGATCAGCGGCGACGGAAAGCGAATCGCGTTCGCCACGCGACGCAGAGTAATCAACACGAGCGATGGCGGTGTCGAACTCTATCTACTCGATTTACCAACCAACGAGGTGCAGCAGATCACAAATGCACCATCATCAGCGACCGCAGAAGTAGTCTCGTCGCTCAACTTCGACGGCACGCTCGTAGCGTTCAACTTTCCACGCGTCCTTTCGGGTCCGGTTAGTGACGATGATCTGCGGAATAATGGCGAGATCTATCTGGCGTCAATTGCACCCCGTCCGGAGTTCGGTGTCGCAACAGTTCTCAACGCCGCCGCACAAGGACGCGAGCCTGAACGCACAAAGATCGCGGCAGGTAGTATTGCGACGATTCGAGGTAGCGCGCTTGCTTTCAGAGCCGAAGCGGCGAGCCTGGCAGGTAACGATCCGCCATTCACAGTTGCGGGAACAACCGTGAAAGTAAATGGACAACCGGCGCGAATTTTTTATGCAGGGCCTGAAGAAGTCGTGTTTGTTGTACCTGATGCTTTATCAAACGGCCCGGCCGAGTTTGTCGTGACCAACTCCGACGGCTTCTCGTCACGCGCGCAAGCAAGCATCACATCTGCGGCGCCCGGTGTGTTTACCGTTGCGGGTGATGGACGTGGCGAAGCAATCATTCTCGATTCAGACACGATCACGCCGGGACCTTTTGATCCTTCGAATGGACGGTTGAGGCTGTCGATCTTTACAACAGGCGCCGCTCGCGCAAAGAACGTATCGGTCACGATACGTGGACGTTCAACGTTGGTTGAAACAGTCACAGCGTCACGCTTGGCCGGACTCGATGAGATCCACGTACTGGTACCGGCCGAATTAAGCGGCTCAGGTCGATCTACACTTGTTGTGACTGCCGATGGTGTGCAAAGCAATCCCGTATCGGTTGTGCTCAGCGGGGTCGCGCCAACATCCACACCAACCCCGGCGCCATCTCCCTCGCCGAGCCCGGCATCGACTCCAACGCCGTCACCTTCACCCGATTCATCACCGGAGATCGTTATTAGCCAGATCTTCGGTGGCGGTGGAAACTCAGGCGCGCCGTTTCGAAATGATTTCATTGAAATTTTCAACAACGGCAACTCGGCAGTTAATCTGGCCGGCTGGTCTGTGCAGTATGCGAGCGCGACAGCTTCCACGTGGTCAGTGACGCCAGTTACACCGGTACTGTTGCTGCCAGGACAGTACTACTTGATCCAGGAAAGTTCAGGCGGCAGCAACGGAATTTCTTTGCCCGCACCGGATGCGATCGGCACCATAGCGATGGCTGCAGCTTCCGGCAAAGTAGCAATCGTCAAGGCCACAACAGCGCTCACCGGCGCCTGTCCTGACGATTCTAATATCGTAGACCTCGTTGGTTACGGAAACACAGCGAACTGTTTCAAAGGCTCCGCGCCCGCTCCTGCCGCGAGCAACACAAACGCTTTGTTGAGAGCCGCGAATGGTTGTACTGACACGCGAAATAACGTCGCCGACTTTATGACGGGAAGTCCCGCTCCGAGAAACGCTACCTCTCCACAGTCTCCTTGTGCGGGTGTCGCATTCTCGCGCAAAGGCGCAAAGACGCAAAGAAAAGACGCAAAGGAAAGCAATTTGAACTTCTTCTTTGCCGCCTTTGCGCCTTTGCGGGAAAATATTCTGCGAGGAGGCTAACCCTGAGAAAGTATTTGCTCCCATTAACCGAAAACTCTTAGACTCGCGCATGCACTCTCTCGCAGATGCAATCTCTTCGCTCCAAAAGCACTTCGGCTTCGACGACTTTCGCGAAGGTCAACGCGAGGTGATTGGATCAATCCTCGAAGGCAAAGACGCCGTCGTCGTCATGCCCACCGGAAGCGGCAAGTCTCTCTGTTACCAACTCCCAGCCATGATCCTCGACGGAGTTACCCTCGTCGTGTCTCCGCTGATCGCGCTAATGAAAGATCAGGTAGACGCGCTGCGTGCTCGTGGACTGCCGGCCACGTTTATCAATAGCTCCATTTCTGAATCAGAACAACGCGCACGCATTGACTCACTCCGGCGGCGCGAGCAGAAGCTCGTGTATATCGCTCCCGAACGCTTTCGCAGCAGTCGTTTCAACGCCGCGTTGCAGTCGATCCCGATTTCCCTTTTTGCCGTTGACGAAGCTCATTGCATCTCGACCTGGGGGCACGATTTCCGTCCTGACTATCTGCGCCTGAGGGGTGTCATTAAATCATTGGGACGCGTGCAAACTCTCGCGCTGACAGCCACCGCCACTCCTTACGTTCGCTCAGACATCATCCAACAACTAGGCCTCAACCAGCCTCAGACCTTCGTCAGCGGTTTCGATCGCCCGAATCTTTCGATCGAGGTTGTTCATACAGAAAGGGAACGCCAGAAAATTTCACACATCCGGCGCCTCGCGAAGACGCATTCAGGCTCCGGGATCATTTACACAGCAACGCGAAAAGCAGTGGAGCAAGTCGGACTTAAGCTGCAGAGCGCAGGCCTCAGTGTCTCGACGTATCACGCGGGCATGCCCGACTCGGTTCGCATCAAGGCGCAGGACAACTTCATGAGCGGCCGTACGCAGATGATCGTCGCCACGAACGCGTTTGGCATGGGTATCGACAAGCCCGACATTCGCTTCGTAGTCCATTACCAGATGCCCGGCTCGATCGAAGCCTATTACCAGGAGATCGGGCGCGCCGGCCGTGATGGGCTGCCGTCAACCTGCGTGTTGCTCTTCAATTATGCCGACAAGAACACGCACGATTTCTTTATCGAAGGTTCCTATCCTGAGTTCAAGGTGATTAAAGAGGTCTACGACACCCTCGCGGCGACGGAGTTGAGAAGAATCGAACTGTCGACTGCCGAGATCGCGGCGCGGATCGGCGAACGAAACGAGATGGCCGTGCAATCGGCGCTTTACATACTCGAACGTGCCGGTCACATTCAACGCACTGCACCAGTCAATCGAGAGGACCGCAGGTCACGACAGGGTCGCAGCATCATCATGCTCGACAGCACGCCTGTAACTAAGCTGCGTATCGAACCCACGGACGTGTCGCGGCGTGGCGAGCTCGAGCGGCGAAAGCTGCGGGCGATTATCGACTTCTGTTACACGGACTATTGTTACCGCGCACACATCCTTAGATATTTTGGCGACCGTCAGTACGAACGTCAATGTGGGACGTGCGGTAACTGCAGGCCGGCGACCGCCGTACATCTTTCCGATCCCGATGTTGAAGACCACAAAGCCACGCCGTCCGCGCCAGTCGATGTAACGCCACGCGCGCTTACGGACGATGAGTTGTTACGGGTTCGAAAAATACTTGCCTGCGCCAAACGGATGAATGGGCGTTTCGGTAAGACGATGTTGGTTTCTACACTAAGAGGTTCCGCAGCGAAGCAAGTGCTCACAGCGCGTCTGAATGAGTTGTCGACGTATGGGTTGCTGAAGGAGATGGCTCAGGATGAGGTCTTGTCTTACGTTGATGCTCTGGTCGAAGCTCGTTGTTTGAGGGTGAAGGCTGGAGCGTATCCGACGATCTCGACTACCGAGCTTGGTGACCGCGTAATGCGCGAACAGGAACAGATCGCTCTTGCGCTTCCGCTAAATGGACATGATTGACAGGATTTTTCATGATTTACACGATTCATCCTGACAATCTTGAAAAATCTTGCTAATCCTGCGCTATTTAATTACGTTTTCAAGCGGACTAGACGCACTCGCATACAATCTCTTCGGCATGCGACCGGCGAGATAAGCTAATCGGCCTGCTTCAATCGCCAGCTTCATCGCCGTCGCCATCTTTGTCGGATCTTCAGCTTCCGCGATCGCCGTGTTCATCAAAACGCCATCGGCCCCAAGCTCCATCGCTATCGCTGCATCGCTTGCCGTACCAACACCGGCGTCCACAATGATGGTCGCATCGGGCAATTGCTCGCGCATGATGCGTAGATTCGCCGGGTTCTGAACACCCAGACCTGATCCAATTGGCGCTGCAAGCGGCATGATTGCCGCGCAACCCGCATCGAGCAGTTTCTTCGCCATGATCAGATCGTCGTTAAAGTAAGGCAGCACCACGAATCCCTCTTTGACGAGGATGCGCGCGGCTTCGAGTGTTTGTTCGTTGTCTGGAAAAAGGGTGGTCTGATCGCCGATGACTTCGAGCTTGACGAGGTCCGTTTGTAAAGCTTCACGCGCCAGACGTGCGGTGCGAACTGCGTCTTCCGTTGAATAGCAACCGGCGGTGTTTGGAAGAATCTGAAGGGCGGGATTCAGGTAGTCGAGAAAAGACTCGCTACTGCGATCGAGTGGCACACGCCTCACGGCCACTGTCACCATTTCAGCTCCGGACGCATCATGAGCCTTGCGCATCTCTTCATGGCTCCGATACTTCCCTGTCCCGATAATCAGTCGCGAAGAAAACGCGCGACCACCGATAATCAGTTTTTCACGATCTGCTGTTGCTACGGCTGTTTTCATTTTCTCTTTTTGTGCCTTTGCGGCTAATCTCCACCGCGGCCTCCGCCGACGAAGTGAACAATCTCGATTCGATCGTCGTCCTGGAGAATAGTACTGCTCCAGTCGTTACGACGCACGACCTCGCGATTTAGTTCGATCGCGATTCGCGTCGCCGGAAGATCAAGCTGGTTAATTAACTCTGCTAAGGAAGGCGTGCCGGAGATCTCTTTGCTTTCGCCGTTTATGAAAACACGCAACCGTCTAATCCTCACTCCGCCGGATGAATGATGCGTCGAAGTTCTGCGGCCTGATCTTTCGTCACCGCACGCACCAGCACGGCGGCGCGACCGGAAGTAAAGTGCGGAATCTGCGTCGCCACACTCGCCACACCATCACTCTCCGTCTTCAAAGAGTAGATCAAAGGTCTGAACGTGGTCCCCAGGATCTTGACGGAAACGGCAGCGTTGGCCAGCGGTTTCTCTTCGCCCTCCACACGATTACTTATGTGGACTCGCAGCATGTAGCCTTGTCCCGAATAAAATTCCTCGTCATCCAGGAGAGTTATCACTAAGCCGTCTTCAACAGCGACTTCACTTGTTAACTCCTCCGGCTGCGCTTCCTGCGTGTTCGCGGCCGGCGCGGATTCCTCAACTGGTTCAAACTGCGTTGCAGCTTCTTCTGCGGGTGCGACTTCTTCAGCAGCCGGCGGTGGTGGCGGCGCCCACTCCTGCGTAATCGGCCAGTGCTCGATCTCGAATGGCTCCGCTACAGTTGCCGGTTCCGCAGCCTCAACTTCCTCCGGAGCTTCAGTAACGATTTCCTCCGAAACCGGCGTCTCTTTCTGGCGACTGCTCATTCGCTTGAGATCGTCCAGTCGTCCCGAGTGAATGGCCGCACAGATCAGTTTGTGTTGGCGTTTCAACCGCTCCGCGAGCACCTCATCGCTGAACCCTTCAGCGATCAAGTCCTGGTAGGGCGAACGCTTGCTCGCCAAAATCGTCCCGCCTACATAGACGAGTGAGAGGATGATAGGTGAGTCGAGCCCCTTGTCCTCGGTTTGCACATGATAGACAACGCCATCATGTTCGATATCGGTGTTGAATCCGGTAATCACTGTTTCGAGGACTTACGGTCCCAGTGTCCTTAAGCTGAAATCGAGAGGCGTTCAAGACCCACTCGAGAGCGGGTTTTCTGAACGGTAACACAAGCATTTTTTCACGGTCAATCAGCATTTTTCTTACGTGATCATCGCCAGAAAGCTTGCTTGACACCCTTGATCACTTCGTCTAGCATCAGCTTGTACAATGATTCTCAATCTCGTGGATCGAGTGTTGCTGACCGCATACAAATAATCTGCGGCCGGTGAGGTCTGTTTCGAATGCCATTTCGCCTGTACGACTATCTGCCGATACTGTTGATGTTCATCGTGGCCGCGGGCTTCGCGGTGGGCAACGTTCTCCTATCTCAGTTCGTCGGACAACGTAATCGAACAAGAACGAAGTTGATGCCTTACGAGTGTGGTAAGGACCCGGTTGGATCCGCGCGAGAGCGTTTCTCGGTGAAGTTTTATCTCATCGCGATGATCTTCATCTTGTTCGACATCGAGGTGATCTTCCTGGTGCCCTGGGCGGCGGTTTTCAAGACTCTTGCGGCACAGGGAGACGCGATGCGCAGGTTTGCATACATCGAGATGATGGTCTTCGTCGGCCTTCTTTTTGTTGGTTACATCTATGTTGTAAAGAAGGGCGCATTTGATTGGGGTGAGAAGGCCCGCCGTGAAGCAGAGGCTGAGGCGCGAGCCCTCGCTGATTTAGAGGCGCGGCATATCGAGCAGAAGAAGCGTACAGCCGCGTGAGGAAGTTTTAATGGGTTTAGAAAATGTTATTGCCGAAGCTTTGCCGGAAGTGCTGACCACACGGCTCGACTCGCTCATCAACTGGGCGAGGAAGTCGTCATTGTGGCCTGCGACGTTCGGGCTGGCGTGTTGCGCGATCGAGATGATGAACGCGACTTCATCCCGTAACGATCTTGCGCGCTTTGGTTCGGAAGTGTTTCGCGCGAGTCCGCGCCAGGCTGACGTGATGATCGTCTCCGGACGTGTTTCACGAAAAATGGCGCCGGTGCTGCGCCGCATCTACGATCAAATGCCGGAGCCGAAGTGGGTGATCTCGATGGGCGCCTGCGCGACTTCCGGTGGTGTTTTTGATAACTACGCCATCGTTCAGGGCGTGGACAAGATTGTTCCGGTAGACGTTTACATTCCGGGTTGTCCGCCACGACCCGAGATGCTGATTCATGCCGTGATGATGCTTCAGGAGAAAGTGATGAAGGAGAGCGTCCGCGATCGCCGAGACGTTCCCGAAGAGGAAGCACGAGAAGCCGTCGTGCCAGGGACTTTACCTATCACCGATGGATCGACTGCCCGGCAGAACACGCTGGCGGAGTCCCGGCCTTATACGATCGCGTCGAGACACGAACGGCGGCGTTCTTCTTAAGAGAGTCGAGCAACATCGCGGATGCCATCAGAGCCCGAAAAGATCGCGCCTTCAACCGAACCATCCCCAAGTTCCGAAAGTACAGCGCCGTCACCGTTAGTGGCGGCGTTGCAGCATGAGCACCCCCAATGGATTAGTGAAGTCATCAATGCTTTTGGCGAGACGACGATTGTCGTCCCGCGCGAGCATATCGTCGAGGCTTGTTCATTTTTGAAGACGTCGCCCGAATCGCGCTTCGATTTTCTTGCTGATATTTGTGGCGCGGATCGTGGACCTGAAGAGGAGCCGCGCTTCGAAGTCAACTACCACCTTTTTTCAACGACTAAATACCATCGCATCCGGTTAAAGGTGTTGTTGAACGAGGACGATGTTCACGTACCGACCGTCACCAGCGTCTGGCGCACTGCAAACTGGCACGAGCGCGAGACGTTCGACATGTATGGAGTGATATTCGACGGCCATCCCGATCTGCGCCGCATCCTGTTGCCGGACGATTGGCAGGGACATGCGTTGCGCAAGGATTTTCCATTAAGGGGCTACGAACCCTATAGCTTGAAGTGATTGCCGATTGCCAATGGCCGATTTGAGAATTGCAATCGGCAATTGGCAATTTGGAAATAGATTATGAGTTCAGCAACGATCCCGCCACAATTTGAAATCGTCGATCGCCCGCTCGATACGCAGATGACGATCTCAATGGGACCGCAACACCCGTCGACGCATGGCGTGCTGCGTTTGGAGTTAGTGCTGGACGGCGAGCTGGTCGTTAAAGCGACGCCGGATATCGGCTATCTCCATACCGGGATGGAGAAGCTGTTTGAGTACAAGAAATACCAGCAGGGGATCGTCATCACTGACCGGATGGATTACCTGAATCCGCTCGGCAACAACCTCGCTTACGTGATGGCTGCCGAGAAACTGCTTGGCCTCGAGATCCCCGAACGCGCGCTAACGATTCGCGTGCTGATGTGCGAGCTTCAGCGCATTGCTTCCCATCTCGTCTGGCTCGGAACTCATGCGCTCGATATTGGAGCGATGACGGTCTTCTTTTACTGCTTCCGCGAGCGTGAAAAGATCCTGAACTTGATCGAAGCTGCATCGGGAGGACGTTTGACGCCGTCTTACTTCCGGATCGGCGGCTTGATGATGGATCTTCCGGCTGGATTTGAGAATCGCTGCAAGCAGTTTCTTAACGACTTTCCACAGGCTGTCGAAGAGTTTCACAAGCTGCTGACCGGCAACAAAATCTTTCAGCGACGTACGCAGGGCATCGGACGCATCTCGGCGGAAGACGCCATTGACTGGGGACTGTCTGGACCATGTCTGCGCGGCAGCGGCGTGAATCTCGACATCCGGCGCGCGAATCCGTACAGCAGTTATGAGCAGTACGATTTTGAAGTTCCGACCGAACCGGATGGAGACGTGTGGGCGCGTTACATGGTGCGCATGCGCGAGCTGAAAGAGTCGCACAAGATCTCCGTGCAGGCACTCTCGCGTTTGCAGCCCGGTCCGGTGAAAGCCGATGCGCCGAAGGTTGTGTTGCCGGATCGTGAAGCGATGAAGAGTCACATGGACGCGTTGATTCATCACTTCCTGATCGTTACGGAAGGTTTCGACGTACCGGCCGGTGAGGTTTATCTCCCGATCGAGGCTTCGAAGGGAGAGTTGGGTGTTTACATGAAATCGGATGGTGGAGCGAAACCGAACCGCGTGCACGTTCGTGGTCCGAGTTTTGTGAACCTTTCCGTATTGCCGGTGATGTCTGAAGGCGAGATGGTCGCGGATATCGTGGCGATTATCGGATCACTGGATATCGTGTTAGGAGAGATCGATCGGTAACACGGATGACACGGATTTTTAAAGACAGATTTTTTCATGAGTACGCAGATCGTAAATATTCAACCGCTTTCGCAGCCTGTGAATCTTGGGGTTGAACCGGCGACGTTTTCACCGGAAGTGGAAGCTGAGATCGATAGCCACATCGCTAAGTATCCTGTGCTTCGCTCGGCGATTCTGCCGTTGATGTTCATCGTGCAGCGCGAACGCGGCTATCTCGATCCGGCGGGCGTGCTCTATCTCGCCAATCGCTTAAAGTTGCGCGTAACTGATATCTGGGAAGTCGCGACGTTCTACTCGATGATCCACGTCGAGCCGATCGGGAAATACAACATACAGATCTGCCGCACACTCTCGTGCAAGATCAGAGGTGCGGGGAAGATCACCGAATACTGTTCGCAAAAGTTGGGAATTCAGGTCGGCGAAACAACGGCAGATGGAAAGTTTACTTTGACGGAAGTCGAGTGTTTGGGTTCATGCGGCACAGCGCCGATGATGCAAATCAACTTCGATTATCACGAGAACCTGACTCCCGAAAAGATCGATCAGATTTTAGAAAAGTTGGCCTGAATGCGTATCGAAGCTATCGGATGTGAGCCACTGCAACTGCGTCGAGTTCATCTCGAGAACTCGCGGGCGCTCGACGTGTATCGTCGTAACGGCGGCTATGAGGCGATCAAGAAAGTCTTCGACGGCATGTCGCCTGATGACGTGATCAATGAAGTGAAGAAGTCAGCGTTGCGTGGGCGTGGCGGCGCGGGATTTCCTACCGGCATGAAGTGGAGCTTCGTGCCGAAGGATTCGCCGAAGCCGAAATACGTCGTTTGCAACGCTGACGAATCGGAACCTGGCACATTCAAAGATCGCTACCTGATGGAGCGCGACCCGCACATGCTCATCGAAGGCATGCTGATCGCCGCCTACGCTCTCGGTTCAAAAACCACTTACATCTACACGCGCGGCGAGTACAAATACCTGATCGACATCATGGACGTGGCGATCGCGGAAGCGCGCGCGGCGGGACTGGTTGGCAACAACATTCTCGGCACCGATTTCTCTTGTGAGATCTACACGCATACCGGCGCCGGCGCTTACATCTGTGGTGAAGAGACGGCGCTGTTGAGCTCGCTCGAAGGCTTGCGCGGACACCCGCGAATGAAGCCTCCCTTTCCTGCTGTTTCTGGTCTCTACGCGTGTCCGACCGTAGTCAACAACGTCGAGACGCTCACTGCCGTGCCTGACATCATCAAGATGGGCGGCGAGGCTTATCAGAAACTCGGAACCGAGAAGAGTGGCGGCACGAAAGTCTGGTCCGTCTCCGGTCATGTCAACAGCCCTGGAGTTTACGAACTGCCGATGGGTTATGACGACATGGAGAAGTTCATCATGGAAGACTGCGGCGGGATGCTCGACGGCAAGAAACTCAAGGCGGTCATTCCGGGCGGCTCCTCGGTGTACATCATGCGCGCCGATCAGATCATTGGAAAAGACGTGCGCATGGATTACGAGGGCCTGGTGGCGGCCGGTTCGAGCGTCGGGTCGGGCGGGTTTATCGTGATGGATGAGACGGTTGATATTTTCGAGTCGACAAAGAATTTGACTGAGTTCTACAAACACGAATCGTGCGGCTGGTGCACGCCATGTCGTGAAGGGACCGATTGGCTGGTGAAAGTGTTCAAGCGAATCGACAGCGGTGGCGGGCGTCCGGAGGATGCACAACTGATGCTCGATCTCTGTGACAACATTGAGGGCAAGTCATTTTGCCCGCTGGGGGATGCCGCCGCCTGGCCTATTCAATCGGCAATTAAAAGATTCCCGGAAGACTTTAAAAAAAGGATTAGTTAACCACCGATAACACGGATTTTATTTAGGATGTCCACAGATCTGGTCAAAGTTACGATTAATGGTAAGGACTTTCAGGTTGCGAAGGGCGCGCGTCTGATCGACGTGTGTCGCGAAAAGGGTTTCGATATTCCCTCATTCTGTTATTACGCCGATCTCGCGTTGCAAGCTTCGTGTCGCATGTGCCTTGTCCGCATCGAGAAGATGCCGAAGCTGCAAACCTCCTGCACGATCACTTGCACGGACGGAATGATCGTCACCACTCAGAGCGAGGAGATCGAGAAGGCCCAACGCGGCATGACCGAGTTTCTGCTCGCAAACCATCCGCTTGATTGCCCTGTCTGCGATCGCGGCGGCGAATGCGAACTGCAGGAGATGACGTTTGACTGGGGCGGTCTCGAAGAACGCTTCACCGAACGCAAGAACTATCACGCTGAACGATATCTCTCTCCAATGGTCGCAAACGATCCGCAGCGTTGCATTCTCTGCAAACGTTGCACGCGCGTCTGCGACGAATGGATGGGCGAAGATGCAATCGAGGCTGGCGGCCGCGGCGCGCATACAGTTATCGGAACTTATCTCGGATGGCTCGACTGTTCGCAGTGTGGAAACTGCATCGAGGTTTGTCCGACCGGAACTCTGCTTGACGCCACTTACCGACACCAGACGAGGCCATGGGAACTGGCGCAGAACATCACGACGTGCAACTTCTGTTCGGATGGTTGCCAGATGTCACTCGGCTCGCGCGGCGGCGAAGTGCTCCGTTCGGTTGCGCGCGATCGTTACGTCAACGGTATCAACGGCGAGTTTCTCTGCGTCAAAGGTCGTTTTGGTCATCCCTTCATCAATCACGACGAGCGTATTCGCACGCCGATGATTCGTTACAAGAAAGGCGGCAAGCTGATTCCAGCGACGTGGGACGAAGCGATTCGTCACGTCGCGGAACGTCTCGATGCTGTTGCAGACGAACATGGACGAAATGCGATCGGTGTCGTCGGCAGCCCGCGTCTGACTAATGAAGCGCTGCACGTGTTGCACAAGTTTGCGACGGAGCTTGTCGGCACCGAGAACTACACGACGACCGATCGTTTCAGTCTGAAGAGTTTCTTCAACAATCTCAGCGCGCCTTTAGCCACGCCTCGTGACATTCGTTATGCGAAAACCATTCTTCAGATCGGTGGCGATCCGGGAGAGTTGCAGCCGCTGACAGGCAAAGCTGTCCGCCAGGCCGTGCGCAACGGCGGCGCAACACTCGTACTCGTCAACTCGGTTCCGATTCGACTGCGTGAACAGGCGAAGGTTTTTCTGCATGTCAGACCAGGAACGGAAGACGCGATTGTCCTCGCACTCACTGATTCGGCGGACGACAAACTCGCCGCGCAGAAAGCCGGTCTCGATGCAGAGGCAATCGATGCGGCACGGCAAGCGATCGCAAACACCACGGGCGACGTGGTGATCCTCGTTAGTCACGAAATCAGCAATGAAGCGCAAGCGATCATCGCTCAACTTCCGAGCGTGTTTGCGGCAGAAGGACGGCGCTTCCTGTTTCACCCGCTGCCGTTCTACAACAACAGCATCGGCGCGCATGACATGGGCATGATGGACGCTGCGACTTCGCCGTTGCATCTCCTCGCCGCCACGGGCAGCGACATTCGTGCGCTCTACATGGCCGGGAGTTTTCTGCCGGAACAACTCGCGGAGCATGAAGATGCGCTCTCCAGGCTCGACTTTCTCGTAGTGCAGGAACTATTTGAAAACGAAACTACAGCGGCTGCGGATGTGGTGCTGCCGGCTGCTTCGTACGCCGAGCAGGATGGAACGTTCACAAACAATAGTGGATTGGTCCAACGTGTGCGGCAGTCGATTCCGCCGCTGCACCAGTCCAAGCCTGACTGGATGATCACCGCGCAACTGGCGAAAGAACTCGGGATGGATTTTGGATATGAGATGTCGGCGAGTGCGGTCTTTCGAGATATCGCGAAAAATGTGCCGGCGTATTCCGAGATGAGTTATCCAAAGCTGAAGGACGAAACGAATCCGGTGCAGGCACGTTACGCGATCGGATTCTCTGACTCGGGAAATACGGACGTGCTGCGGAGCCGCGTTGAGGCGCTTCCGGATAATGGCGAGAAGATTAACGTCACGCCGGACGTGGGCGTGGAACTATTCAGGCTCGGAATGTTAACGGACAAAGTGTCGCAGTTTCACCTGCTTGCGTCCGGCAATCCTCGGCCGGAGACGACAGCGATTTCGCCGCTTTACCAGATAACCGTTGAGGCAAAGCGGCGTGATGCGGCATAAAAACGTTTCCCGCAAAGACGCAAAGGTGCAAAGAAAAGCCTTACTTATACTTTGCTTCTTTGCGCCTTTGCGGGAAACCTTTCCACGATAATAATGGACACTGCGATCGATATTGCGCTGAAGTTCGCCGCCATCACGGTGGCGTTTGTTGTCGTGCTCCTGATCGTGGCGTATACCGTGCTCGCCGAACGCCGCGTTCTCGGGTTCATCCAGGGCCGGCTTGGTCCTAACCGCGTCGGCTACGGCGGCATGCTTCAGCCTTTCGCGGATCTGCTGAAGTTCATTCTCAAAGAAGACATCGTCCCCGACAAATCAACCCGGTTCGTCTACTTTCTCGCGCCCGTGATCGCCACGATGGCGGCATTGATGACGATGATCGTCTACCCATTCGGACCGGATATCAGAATTCCGTTTACCTCGATCACGATACCGCTGGTCATCGCGCGCTTCGACGTCGCTTTGCTTTACGTTCTCGGCGTCACGTCTGTCGGTGTCTACGGCATCATGCTGGCGGGTTGGTCGTCCAACAACAAGTACAGTTTGATGGGCGGCCTGCGTGCATCCGCGCAGATGATTTCGTATGAACTCGCACTGGGCTTGAGTCTGGTCGGCGTGATCATGCTTGCCGGCACGCTCGAACTGGGCCGGATCGTGGAAATGCAATCAGGCTGGCACGGCTTGCGGTGGTTCATCTTCTTTCAGCCCCTGGGTTTTATTATCTACCTGACCGCGGCCATCGCTGAGACGAATCGCATTCCTTTCGATCTTCCCGAAGCAGAGACCGAACTCGTCGCTGGTTATCACACCGAGTACAGCGCGATGAAGTTCGCGCTGTTCTTCCTGGCTGAATACATCAACATGTTCACGGTGTCGATGCTGGCCACCACACTGTTTCTCGGCGGCTGGAACGTGCCATTCGCGGAAGACATCTTCGGTCGCGGAACATTCCTGTTCGGCCTGGTCAGCGCTGTAGGCTTTATCCTGAAAGTCATTTTCTTTCTTTTTCTTTACATCTGGCTGCGCGGCACGCTGCCGCGGTTTCGCTTCGATCAACTGATGAACTTCGGCTGGAAGATTCTGTTGCCGCTGGCGCTGCTCAATATCTTCATCATAGCCACTTTGATATTCGTGTTTCCGAATCTATAGATGCTGGCTCTTCTCTTCCTTCTTTTCGCCGGACTGGCTGTCGGCTGCGCGCTGGCGGTAGTCGCGCAGCGCAATCCGCTCTATAGCGCGATCTCGCTCATCGGCGTCTTTGTCTCGCTCGCGTGTTTGTACGTGATGCTGGCGGCGCCGTTCATTGCCGCAGTGCAAGTGATCGTCTACGCCGGCGCAATCATGGTGCTGGTTGTGTTTGTAATCATGCTGCTGAACGTCGAAGAGGAAGAGCGGCGGCGCACGCGGCTGCGATTTCTCGTGCCCACGGCTATCACGTTGGCCGCGATCCTGATTGCAGAAGTCACTTTCATGCTCTTCTCCGTGCGGGACCTGAGAGTCATTCCACCAGAGGGCACTCCGGACGTAGGAGTTACTCACTCCATCGGACCGGCGTTGTTTACACAGTATCTTTTGCCGTTTGAAATAACTTCGATACTCATACTAATGGCGATTGTGGGCGCGATGACACTGGCGCGCCGCGGCGGATTGCTCTCGCCCGACGCGCGGGTAATTCCCGGATCACAACAGCTTCCTTTGTCGATCGTAGATCCGAAGGCCGCGCCCGACGACTTGCGCGTATCTGACGCTGACACGACCGGCGAGGCGGCGCGAGTTCTGGGAATAGAAGGTTTCCGCGATCAATCAAAGCGAGAATAACGAGATGGAACCACAGCTTTCATGGTACCTGGCACTCTCAGCGGTGTTGTTCACGATTGGCGTGGCGGGCGTGATCATCAAGCGGAACATTATCGCGATGTTCATGTGCATCGAGTTGATGTTGAATGCGGTGAACTTAACGTTCGTTGCGTTTTCCAGCTTTCTTCAGGACGTCACGGGACAGCTCTTCGTGTTTATCGTTATGACAGTCGCTGCGGCTGAAGCTGCGGTGGGTTTGGGGATCATCATCGCGATCTTTCGTAATAGTGAGTCGTTGGACGTGGATGACGCGAGTATTTTGAAGTTGTGATTAGCCGCAGTCAGTCTTACAGGATTTACAAGATTTTTCAGGATTATCATGTAAACCCTGTCTAAATGTTGCATGGAATCGAACCTCCTCAGCCTGATCATCTTTGCTCCGCTCGCGGGCGCAGTTATCAACTGGTTTGCGGGGAGGCGTGTGCGTGATGAGCGATTCATCGGCATCGTTGCGTGTGGCTCAGTTGCTATCTCAACCATTGTCGCCTTTTATCTCTCTTTCAAATCAGGCGGCGCGCTGCGGTCTGAGACGCCGTTGCTCGATCACATTTGGACGTGGCTACAGGTCGGCGCTTTTCGCGCTGATTTCGCGCTCGCAATGGATCGTCTGAGCGGGACCTACGCTCTCTTCGTCACGTTTGTCGGATTCCTCATCCATGTCTTCGCGGTCGGTTACATGCACGGCGAAGCAGGTTTTTATCGCTTCTTCGCATTTCTCAACCTGTTCATGTTTGCGATGCTGACCCTCGTCCTCGCCGACAACTTCGTGTTGATGTTTGTCGGTTGGGAGGGCGTGGGTCTTTGTTCGTACCTGCTGATTGGCTACTACATCGACAAGAAAGAAGCCGGCGACGCTGCGAAAAAAGCTTTCATCACCAACCGCATTGGCGATTGGGGATTCGTTTTAGGAATCATGCTGACATTCTTCGTCACGGGTTCGGTCAGTTTCTTTGCGAATCCTGCCGCGGGTGAAGCAGCACAAACCGCGCTCTCGTTCTTTAAGATTCAACCGGTCGATCCATTTACTGCAGGAGCGATTTTCGCTGGAGGAGCAACGTCGATTGCCGTGCTTCTGTTTATCGGCGCGGCCGGAAAGAGCGCCCAGATACCTTTGTATGTCTGGCTGCCCGACGCAATGGCCGGCCCGACTCCGGTCTCTGCATTGATTCATGCCGCGACGATGGTGACCGCGGGCGTCTACATGATCGTGCGTTGTTCGGAGATCTTCGTACACGCGCCAACAGCGATGTTTATCGTCGCCATCATCGGCGCCGCAACTGCGCTCTTCGCCGCAACGATCGGGCTCGCGCAGAACGACATCAAGAAAGTCCTGGCCTACTCAACCATCTCGCAGCTCGGTTACATGTTTCTGGCCTGCGGTGTGGGCGCGTTTATCGCCGCGATCTTTCACGTCATCACACACGCATTTTTCAAAGCATTGCTGTTCCTTGGTTCCGGCTCGGTGATACACGGCATGCATCACGAGCAGGACATGCGGCGCATGGGCGGGCTTAAAAAGTACATGCCCATCA
>JAICGZ010000093.1 GCA_025922875.1 Pyrinomonadaceae bacterium | reverse complement strand
GGGAGAAGTTATCGAAACGGGAAAGGCTGTGATGGTTACGGACCTGCGCAGCGCCGGACGCAAGGCTGCGCCGCGCGAGCGCGGCTACAAGACGAACTCATTTATTAGTTATCCAATCGCTATTGGCGGCCGCAAAATCGGTGTTCTCAATATCACTGACAAGTCAGGAGGAGGAGCATACGACGAAGTCGATCTGAGTTTGCTCGAAATAATCGGTCCACAGGTTGCGCTCGCCCTCGAGCGGGCCGAGTGGCAGGAACGAGCGACCGAGTTTGAACTCAAGTCGATCACGGATCAGTTAACCGGCTTGCCCAATCTTCGCTACTTGCAAGAGCGACTTCCTGAAGAGTTGAATCGATCCAGGCGTTACAACCATCCGATGAGTTTCCTGATGATCGATATCGACGATTTCAAGGCCTACAACGACAGGAACGGACATCCAGCCGGTAACGTCGCGCTACAGATGACGGCTCATTGTCTGAAAGGGGAGCTTCGTTCCGCGGACGTGGCCCTGCGTTATGGCGGTGAGGAGTTTTGTGTCCTATTGCCGCAAACCGGTATTGATGAGGCCAAAACAATCGCTGAGCGCATCAGGCAGCGTGTCAGGACGTGGGACTTTCCACACGGAAACTCTCAGCCACTCGGGTGTGTGACTGTCAGCATCGGTGTCTCGACGTTTTCGGAGAGTGTCGACACCGCGGAGAAGGTCATGGCTGCCGCGGATCGTGCGCTCTATCAAGCCAAGCGCAATGGGAAGGATCGGGTTGAGTTTTAACAGCGGTTTTCCCGCAAAGGCGCAAAGGTGCAAAGGAGAACTGGGCATCTTGTCTTTCTTTGCAACTTTGCGTCTTTGCGGGAAAACTCCTCCATAAGATATGAACAGTAGTACCAGCGAAAACTTCCGCCGTATTCTCGGCCGGGTAACGCAGCAGGACTTTGTCGGTCGTGCGGGCGAACTCGACCGGATCATGGCCCACGCGGAGCCTGCCAATGCAGGTCGCGGTCTGCTGTTGCTGATGGAACCATCGGCGGGCGTCTCTGAACTTCTGCGACAGGCCTACGATCAGATCTTCAACCGGCGCTCGGAAGTCATTCCCATCTACTTCGCAATTACACGAAATGAATCCACTGCCGTCAGTGCGGCGATTGAGTTTCTGAATACCTTTCTCCAGCAATACATCGCATATCGCAGGGATGAGCCCGTTGTTTCTCATGCTCCATTGACGTTGCAGGATCTGCTCGAGCTTGCGCCTCCGGCAGACTTCGAGTGGATCGAGCAATTGGTTGAGTCGTACACACGCTTGCGATTCAGCAACGACGACAAAGCGATCGTGCGATTTTGCCTCGGAGCACCCCAGCGAATTCCTCCAGGACGTGGCCGCCCATTGGTCATGGTCGATGGCGCGCAACTCGCCGAGTATCTGAATGGCGCGGTAGTTCTGGGAACGGAAATACTGAGAGTGTTTGGACGTGGAGGGTTTTCTTTTGTCCTTGCGGGTCTGCGGCGGCAGATTCTCGAGGCGGCGCACGATGCCAAGTGCAACTTTGAACTACTTGACCTGTTGCGCCTCGAGCGACTGGATGCGACTGAGGCTGCGCTGCTCGTGGACCACGTCGCACGGCGCCAGCAAGTCGCAACCAGTGAAGCAGCACGCGATCTGCTCGTGCAGCAGTTTGCAGGCAGTCCGTTCTTTATCAGCATCTTCCTGCAAGCGGCCCGCGAGAAACGCACGTCACTTATCTCTTATCTCGATTGCGAACGTCTTTACGTCGACGAACTATTCGGTGGACACATTCATCGACACTTCGCGGATCTACTCGAGGAGATTTCACCGCGGCTCGATACGCGTCATCTTTTGATTCGCCTGCTTTGGGAAGCTGCAGCCGGTGAAGAAAAAACGTCATCGTTTGAAGTGTGGCGCAAGCGTTTGCACATGACTGCTGCTGAGCTTGAAGACGTTCTGCACCGGCTGCATGTGCAGGAGTTTGTAAATTGGGATGAAACAACGGTCGAAGCCGGAGCTGGACCACAAGCGTGGAAAGACTATTTGAAAATCAGGTATCGCCTGGATGTATTGAATGAGCCGCGTGCTTTGGTCGTGGCGGATGCGCTCGCTGACTCTCTCAAACGAGCTCCGCATACAATGGCGCGACATTACAAACAGATCGCAAGTACCGGTCTGAGGGATCTGATCTCGCGATTCAACTGCCAGCGAGTTCCCGCGGTACTATTTGATAACAGGACGTTCACCGAAAAGTACAAGGGCGCTGAAAACGAAACTATCGTTTCCGGACTCGCAGCCGAGACTGAACACTTCAAACTGCCTCAGACGATCCACCTTGCAAGCTGTTCCGCGTTCAACAGCGACATGCGCCAGATCTGTGAAGAGGACCATTGCCTCGTCGCCCACACGTTTGAAGAAGGAACTTACTCCGACGCGCAGGAAGTCGTCTGGCTCGCCGCGGACATCGAGTCGAAGCTCGAGGTTGATGTCGATGTAGTGCGCGCTTGGTGCGAAAGATTTGAAGGCCTGGCCAGCAGGCTCGGCTTCAGCCGGTTTCAGATCTGGCTAATCTCAAACGAAGGCTTCTCCGATGAAGCCAACAGGCTGGTAGTGCGGCGAAAAGGGCTAACTTCAAGCCGCCAGCAGTTGGAGTTACTGGCCTCGCGGCTCGGCGAGACTGTAGCCAATCCCCTCGTCCAGACAGGAGATCCTAATGAATTTCTCATGGTGGTACCCATGGGTGAGGATAACGAGTTGATCGCAGCCAGTACGGCCGAGCAGATTGCCAGGCGGCTGACCTTCCGGCCAGAGGCGATTAACCAAATAAAAACGGCCATTGTCGAGGCTTGTATCAATGCTTCCGAGCACAGTTTCAGCCCGGATCGAAAAATTTATCAACGTTTTCGCGTAGAAAGTGATAGATTAGTCATCACTATTTCGAGTCGCGGCATCGTGCCAGCCAATCTAAACGGCGCGAAGAGCGGATCAGAAGCTAAAGAAGCGGCGGAAGAAAGACGCGGTTGGGGACTTAAACTCATCCGAACTCTCATGGATGAGGTCGAGTTTGAACGGGTCGATGACGGCACCAGTTTGCGGATGACTAAATACCTGCGCACTGGCTCTTCCTGATGCTTCAATTAGATTTACCCGAACCAGCGGGGTAGTACTCCTCCCAAATTTAATACTTGGTAAGTCGCCCTTATATAACGAACATACGGGACAGAAGGGAGCTGTCGAGTGGATACACCAACTGGAGGGCTGGTACGCTCGCACTGTGTTGGCGCCACCGCTGTTGTTTACGCTAGCGACTACCTTAACAAGCTAACCGGTGAAAAAATCGAGCGTGAGTGTCGCCGGCAACTGAGCTGCGGTTGCCGGGCGCTGGTCATTGATTTCAGCGAAACCAAGTTAGTTAACAGTATTGGTATTTCAATCCTCCTCGGAATAATCGATGTCGCGGAAAAGTGCGGCGCGCGCATCGTTTTTTCCGACGTTAACAATCAGACAGTCGAGTTGTTCGAAATGCTCGGCTTGACCCGCCATGTGGTTCTTGCAAAGGATGAACGCGAAGCCCTTTTGAATCTCTCTCGATATGAGACTACCCCAGTAGTCCATTAATCGCGATGGAGCCTTCAACACAGAAACTAATCCACACGTTTGGTGCGCTGGCTGACCTGGGACAGGAGATCGCCGGGACGGGCGATTTCAGCGAGATGGTGCGCACGTCGATGCACCTGTTGCTCGGTACCCTTGCGTTGCGACGCGGCGCGGTCATGGAGTGTGTTGAGGCTGGTCCACTTCGTTGTGCCGCGATCTGGGGTCTGGGGGATCACTTTTTAAGTGGAGTTGAGATCGACGCAACGCAGAAGACTGCTTTTCTCAAAGGAGAGACGGCGGACTTTTTGGTTAAAAACACTGACACGTCGACTGGCTTCATGAATCAGCATCGAGACCAACTGGTCCGTGAGGGAATTGAGCTCGTGTTGCCGATGATTGTTCGTGGTGAAGTGACCGGGCTGATCCTCCTGGGAGGGAAGGCAAGCGGCGAGGAGTTTTCACGCGACGACTTCGACACGATTCGCGCGATGGTCAGGCACATCGGTGTCGGTATTCACACGCATCGCCTGCTCGAGCAGATCGCTCAACGCGCCGAGGAGAACCGCAGGCTGTACGACGACTTGCGGGCGATCTATCGCGACACTGTGCGAGCGTTCGCCGCGGCGATTGATATTAAAGATAAGTACACGCAGGGCCATTCAGAGCGCGTCGGAAAGTACAGCGAGATCATCGCGCGTGAGATGGGTTGGAGTGAAGAAGAAGTCGAGGGGATCCAGATCGCCGGTTACCTGCATGACATTGGGAAACTGATCGTAGACCGCGACATCATCAACGCTCCTTACAACATTGATGCGAAGAATTCGAGCGAACTCAACCGCCACCCCTCAGCCGGATACGAGATTCTCGCGCCAATCAGGCATCCATACGCTGACATACCTTTGATGGCGAAGCATCATCACGAGCGTCTTGACGGGCGTGGTTATCCGGATGGACTCACAGACGAGCAGATCCCGATGGGCGCCAAGATCGTTTCGTTAGCTGATTCATTTGACGCGATGACCACGGATCGTCCTTACCGCAGGCGTCGTTCGTTTGAAGATGTCGTGCGCGACCTGCGAGAGAATAGTGGGAAGCAGTTTGACAGCAAGGTGGTGGCCGCATTTGCGAGAGCGATCCTAAAAGAGGTGACGGGTGAAACGAAAGACCGCCGCATTACGAAACTGCTCGGGAAAGGCTACCTCGAAGGCGAGCACGTCGCCACTCTCCTCCAAGACCTCATCACCGATCTTGATTCGACCCAAAAAGCACGCTCAGCTTCTTAACTGGTTATGTGCCTTTTGTGCCTTTTTGTGGCCTACTTCGGTTGGATGCGGAGGACGAAGTTGCAAATAGCGATCTTTTGATCGGGTGCGACTTCGGTTGGTTCTTCGCGAGAGAGTTCTTTGCCGTTTACGAGGGTCGGGTTGCGACCTTTGGCGACGAGCCAGTACCGGCCTTCGTTGTCCCGCGAGAGCACTGCGTGAACTCTGCTTACTTCCGGATCGCCCTTGATCGGGAGATCCACGGTGATACTCCGTGACCCGCGACCGATTGTTATTTCATTCTTCGTGACAGGCACGACAGCCTCGCGTACGCCACTTCGCCAGACCTCAACTGAGTAGAGGGCTTGAGCTTTCGGCCGGACCACGGTCTGTTCGCTCTCACTCGTTTCCGACGCGTGCTCGACCACAGTGTCGTTTGGACTAAACGCCGGAGCAGTCCGGGAGGGATCGACGCGCGCGGTTACCATCGTGTGCCCGCTCTCAGTTTCGTCCCACACCGGTTGCACGCGAAACTCGCCTTTATTCAGCGTGCCATCGACGCGTAGTTCCACCGCAAACGATTTAACGGCGAGTTGTGTGGTCCCACTCAGTTCGCGCGCGCGTTCTGAAAGAACGTGAAAGAGTCCCTGTTCCAGCCCGCGCCGCTTGTCACCTTGCCACTCCTTATCGTCATCGGCGCTGAGGTAAACAATATATTCGCGGGGAATGTAAGTTGGACCACCTGGCGGTGTGAACATTTCGCGCTGCATCGCAGCTTCAACTTCGCGCGCGATTTTTACCAGAAACTCTTCCCAAATGCGTCGCGGTTTTGCGTGTTCGTCGGCGGCTTCGAGTAGATCCTCGCCTGTTTCACCGTCTATCCATTTTCTAATCGATTCAAGCAGGCCCAATCTGTCGCTCCTTTTCCCCGCACGGCAAAAAGTCTAATCAAACCTCACGTATCTTTTATTGATCCAGCCACGGTCGGATGAATACGGATCCGTCTTGGGCCGGCCGTGTTGCACGACTTGCACTTCATACCAGTTATTATCGGCACTCAAAACTTTCACTTTAGAACCAGACTCAGCGAGCCCGATCGGCGTATTTGCGGCGTTGGCGACCGGGCGCAGATTCACGTCGGTCGTTGTCACACCCTCGCGCCCGATTATGACAGGCTCGGCTGGTTGTGTTTGCTGAATACGCGTCAAAGGGTTCCAGCGCGTCGTCACGTACTTGTGCGTCGCGAGGAGCATTCCGGAGAATGCCAGAATCAACCCAAGCGCGACCAACGCGCGGCGCTTCTTGCTCGCAGGCAGCACTGAGCCCACCGCCGCCTGCTTCTTCACCGCCCCGCGTTCACTCATCGCCGCGCTAG
Organism: Pyrinomonadaceae bacterium; assembly: GCA_025922875.1. Taxonomy (GTDB): domain Bacteria; phylum Acidobacteriota; class Blastocatellia; order Pyrinomonadales; family Pyrinomonadaceae; genus PSRF01. The sequence goes on along the minus strand of JAICGZ010000093.1, from coordinate 13,990 downwards.
CTTCCTCGCGCGCGCGAGCTTCCATTTGCCGTTCGACTTCACGACTGATCGGAACGACGATGCGCGGCCGTTTGAGCGTGTCTACATCTACCGGTGCTCCCCGATCCGGGACATCGAAGTGAGGTCGTGGCGGTGCGGCTTCGGTGAACTCTTCCTCAGGCATTGAAAGATCTTCGCTGGGCCGTCGCACCAGCATGTCCGGCAACACCCACTCCAGCGGCCGCGTAGGCGGCAGACTTGCATCTGCGATCTCGTCCCAGAACTCTTCAACACTTTGATAACGCGCCTCAGGATGAGTCTGCGTGGCCTTCTCGAGCACACGCAGAACTGCACTTGCCCACTCAGCATCGCGCACGTGCGCCGGCAACGCCGTAATCGCGTGTTGCGCGAAGCGGCGTGGTGATTCTCCGGCCAGCAGCGTGTATGTCGTCTTCGCGAGCGAATAAATATCAGCCGCTGGGGTCAATAGACCGCGAGGAATTCTCAAGCCCGTCGTATCGAGTTGTCCCGTTTGCATCAATGGGTTGTGCTCGGGCGCTGAATAAATGTTTGTTCCGACGCGCGTGATCGCACCGTCAGTCGAATCGATCCGCGCCACGCCGAAGTCAGCAATCTTCACTACTTCCTGATCGGCCGTCAGCAAAAGATTTTGTGGTTTTATGTCCCGATGAATTACGCCGCATTTGTGCGCATGTGCGAGGCCGGAACAGACTTGCTCGAGGTAGAAGAGCGCTCTCTTGATAGGCAACGGTCGCGTCCTGGTCAGCGCAGCCATATCGCCGCCCGGCAGATACTCGAGCACTATGTAATGAAACGTCGTGCCGGCGAGGTCGATAGCGGTGCCGTGCCCGAGGCGATTGATCACGTTTGGGTGACGCACACGATCGAGGGCGACTGCTTCGTTTTGAAAATTGGAAACAAGCGTGCGCTCCAGTTCAACGTCAGGCGTGTCCTGCAGGTAAAGATTGAGTGCTTTGATTACGACTGTGCGAGGTGCATCTGCGGCTGCGGCGTTGTCATTCGCCATGTAGATCTCTGCATAGCTGCCACGTCCGAGGCATTCAAGGATATCGTAGCGGCCATCGAGCCTGCTCTGCTGGAGTTTGAGTTCCGACATTAGTGACGCCATAAAGAAGCACAAAACCCACAAAATGCCTTCCGGCAAGTCGCATCTTAGATGCGCTACCAACAGACAGGGTTCAGGGTTTAGGGGGCGTTAGAGTTGGCGGGAGGTTTCGTCAGCTCCTGGTAATGATTGAGTACTTTCCATCTGTCCTGTTGTTTCTGAGTCCGCACACCAATCACGCCCAGACCGAGAATCGCTTCCTTCTTTACAGTGGAATTAGCCGGCGACGGATTGAGATCCGCTTTGCTGATGGCGGCGTCGAAAGCCTTGCTCGCTTCGTCGGTATTTCCAGTCAGAAGATTCGCGCGACCATAAAGATACAAAAACTCTGCATCTGGCGAGTCGAGGGGACTCTGCACACCGGACTTCAGCAACTCTTTCCCAATATCATTTGCCAGCCATGCACGCGGATCCTGATCGACTTGCCTGCGCGCCTTTTCAAACTGCACGAAAGGTTCCTCTGGTGGTGCCGTCTGCGCCGGCGCGGTGGTCGTCACCACTGGCTGAGCTTCTTTACTCGCGAGGAACGGAATGCGTTCTTTAAAACGTGCTCCGGCGTAAAACGCCGCACCGATCAATGCCAGAACAAGCAGGATACCTAACACTCGCGCAGCGCCGCTGCCTCTTTTTTCCGTATAGGGATCTGCAACGTTGAGAGGTTCGCGAGGTTCGCGAACAGGGGCAGTTTCAGTAGGCGGCGGTCCCGGAAATGCTATGCGAGAAGCTGGTAAGAAAGTCGTGTCCGCTCCGGCTGAGCCGTTGCCTGACTGCGCGGCGTAGACTGGCTGCGTTTCCGGTGAGATCGTCCGTTCCATCTCCGCGGGTCGCTCGTCTGACATGAGTTGCTCGCCAACGCGCACCGCAACAACGGTCAAATTGTCTTCAGCGCCACGCTCGTAGCAGCGTCGTTTCAACTCATTGCAAAGTTCATCGAGGTTGTTGCTGACGACCATTAGTTGACGAAGTTCGTTATCGGAAACATGACGTGTAATGCCATCGGTGCACAGTAAAAACTCCGTGCCGTCCTCTACCTCCATCGTCTTCATATCGACTTCGACGCCTTGCTCAGCGCCTAGCGCACGACTGATCACGTTCTTGCTGGGGTGATTGGCAGCCTGCTCGGGCGTCATTCTCCCTGCGCGAACTTCTTCTTCGACGATCGAATGGTCTTCAGTTTCGCGATGCAGTTGTCCGTCAGGTGTGAGACGGTAAAGGCGAGAGTCGCCGACATGGCCGAAGGTGGCGATGTTACCTTTGAGATGGAGGGCAACTATCGTCGTTGCCATCATTGAAAACTTCGCATGCTCCTGGGCCATCTGGTGGATGGAGGCATTGGCGCGCTGAATCGCGAGCTCCATCAAATCTTCGACGTCTGTGCCGTCGACCTGGTGGCGAAAGGCTTCGTCGAGAACCTCGATCGCGGTCTGCGACGCTACTTCACCAGCTTCCGCGCCGCCTACACCGTCAGCCACCGCAAAGATCGATCGGTTGCGGTCGTGTAGAAAAGCGTCTTCGTTCAAAGGACGCCGCTCGTTCAGCCCGCGATCCGAAAGCGCAGCGGATTGGATCTGGAAGGTTTTAGTGTCTTCGCTCATTGAACTGCCTCCAGCTTAAGGGGAGAAGAACTCTTAGCTACTGGCCTATCCAATATACTTCGGTCGCGAGCATTTCGATTTGAAAACGCCATCAGCATTCCCAACATCGCAAAGCTCGTAATGAGACTGAAGCCACCATGACTAACAAAAGGCAGCGTGATTCCAGTCATCGGCAAAGCTCGGAGAATACCGCCAATGTTCACCAACGCTTGAAAACCGATAAACGCTGTTAGACCTGCCGCGCACAGCTTCGTAAACATATCACGCGACTCCAGCGAAGTGCGAACTCCAGCGACCACGAAGATGATGACGGCCAGAATGATCACTGCTCCGCCAAGGAGGCCAGTTTCTTCGGCGATAGCAGCGTAGACATAGTCGGAGTCGGCGATGGGAATGACTTCGGGAAAGCCGAGCCCGAAGCCTCGTCCACTCGTCCTTCCGGAAGCAATCCCAAACACAGCTTGCGCGGGTTGGAATGCGAGCTTGTCGAACCAGATGTCGACGTTCACAGTCCTCTGCATGGCGGGACTTTGCTCAGCGAGTTCTTTGAGTCTCGGATCTTTGCTCAACGCTTCTTCGTAGTCTCGCTTCCACCATGAAACTTCCGGCGAAGGTGGATCGAAGCCGTCGAGCCACAGGTGAAAGCGTTGCTGAATACGAGAGGGAAGCGCCGAACTGATTGGGCGTGCGATAGTCGGCAGCAGCGGGACTTTTTCCTGAATGTCTCGCGGCAATGCGCCCACGACCAGGATCCCGATCACGAGCAGAACAGAACCGACAAACAACAAAAGCTGCGGCCAGCGACGCACGGCCACGAGGTAGAGCGTCGTGTACGCGCCGCTGAAGATCAGCATCTGGCCGAAATCTTTCAGGGCGAAAAAGGGAACGAATGGCAGCATCGCCATCACGAGCAGCGGCACGATATCGCGTGCGCGTGGAACGCCCCAGTAAGTTTCAGCAAGGTCTTTGTAACGCGCGGTCAGGATGCCTGCGAAGCCGACCAGAAACGGGATCTTTGAAGGCTCCCAAGGGGTCATGTTGCCGAGTGCTTTGCCGGCGCTCGAAGTTATGACAGCGATCGTGAGGGGCAATAGTGTGAATAGAACGATGATGAAGCTATTGCGCTGTAGCCATAAAAGAAAACCATCACGCACGCACATGGAGTAAGCAATCGCGAATGCGAAGAAGGAGAAGACAGGAATCCATGTGTAACTCGAAGTGATCGCGTTCCAAATCGAGTAGTTTGACTCCTTCTTGGGGAGCTGGTCGATGTCGATCGGCTGTGCTGGAGTTGGTGGCAGGCCCATCAACTGCTTCTTCACCGGATCGTAGTTCTCCATGATGTAGCGCGTGCGGAGCGCTTGCATCTTCTCTTCACGCGCCGCGGCCTTATTGCGCGCGTTGTACTCCGGATCGCTGTAGAGCCGGTACTGGATCAGCATGCCGAAGGCGAAGAGGAGGACGGCAGTCGTGAACAACACCCAGTTGCCGGCGAATCGTTTGGTGCGTGAAAGCCAGATGACGAGCATCATCAGGGGGATGAACATCAGCAGGTCGCGTACGGCGCCGACGACTGAAGTCTCGTACCCACGCAACAAACCCGCCCGATGGACCGCAATGTAGCCCGCGATCTCGAGGCCGAGGATCAGCAGGATAATCAATAAATGTGATGACGCTCTATTCTTCATTTTGCTTAACCACGGATGACACGGATAAAAAATCCGATTTCTATCCGTGTCATCCGTGGTTTAAATTCCCTTAGCGAAAATAGCCGAGGTCCCTCGCTTTCAACACCAGCGCCGCAGCAATCGGCGCCGCGGATCTCGATCCGTAACCTCCACCTTCGACAATCACCGCCATCGCGAGTTGCGGTCGCTCGAGCGGCGCGATGCAGAGAAACCAACCGTCGATCCTTGGGTTCTCATTGTCCATGATCACTTCATCGTACTCGCGAATAATGTTGCCTCGATTATCACGCTCGATCCTGTGTCGCGTCTTCGGCTCGCCCGTTTTCGGATCGTAAACAGGCACGACTTTCTGCGCCGTTCCCGTTTTCCCACCCGTGTTAATTCCTGCGGCCTTCACCGGCCCAAACACTCCACGCGCTGTACCGCTCGGGCCGCCTGTGACAAGTCCCATGATCGAACGTAGCCGCGCGGCAGTTTGCGGTGTCAGTACTTGATTGAATACCTGTGGCGCCACATTCATTTCAATTCGCGGCTTCATCAACTTGCCTTCCATATTTCCGACAACCGCCGCGGCAAGCGCCATCTGTAGAGGCGTCATCTGTCCGGCATAACCCTGGCCATAACCCATCAGCGCGAGATCGTATCTCGTCACTTGTTTGCCGGTGACGATCGTGGCCTCTCTGGGCGCGAGGGCTCGCTTCACGGCATCGGTGCTGCCGTTCCAAATCTCCGGGAGCTTCCGACCGCGTAACGCTTCAGAGGGCGTGTCGTAAGAACCGATGCCTAACAATTGTGCGGCGCGTTTCAGCCGTTCCGGTCCAAGCTTCACACCCATCTGCGCGAAATACTGGTTGCAGGAAACTTCGAACGCGTGATCGATCTTGATTCGCCCGTGCACTTCGCCTGGTCCAGCATCGTCGAAGATCACGTTTGCGCCGGGCGAGGCGTAATAACCTGCGCCGCTACACGTAAACTCAGTGTCTTGTTCTCCCGCGAGGAACGCGGCAATCATCGTGACTGTCTTGAAAGTTGAGCCGGGTATGTAGTACGCGCCGAGTGCGCGACTTACCAAAGGTCTATCGCGTTGGTTTGCTTCCAGACGTATCCACGTGGCTTCGTCGTCCACTTCCTTCAAGCTGTAGGAAGGTTCACTGTACATCGCGAGCACGTCGCCATTTTGCGGATTGAGTACGACCACAGCGCCGTGCTTGCCTTTCAACTGTTCGACAGCGGCTTGTTGCAAAGCGCGATCAATGGTGAGGCGCACATCTTTATTGCCTCTGAACTCGACTGCCTGACCTTTGACGACTTCGAGTGCTTCCGGAAGTGCGCCACTCTGAACGCCGAACAACGCCCGTTCCAATCCCGGATCGCCGCGGTCCGATCCAAAGAGGTGGGCCAATGCCTGGTCCATCGGATACTCGCGGCGGACGTTCCCGCTGGAGTCGCGTTTGTAATAAGCAAGTGGCTGGTCCACACGGCCACTGCGATCGAAGATCCAGCCTCGCAGGGTTGATTCTGAGAGACGGCGTACGCGCAGGTCCTTGTAGCTCAGGTCCTGAAACTTTTCATTTTGTTCGGGTGCGTACTTCGCCCAGTAGATGTGAAACGAGAACAGTCCGATTGAAAGCAGCAGAAATAACCAACGCAGTGCGCGCAGCCCGCGGTTGGTAGAAGTCGATCCGAGTCGTCTCCTGACTTCTCTCGGCAACTCTGCGGGGATTGCCGCGACCGCTTGCCGGCGATTTCTGATAAGTCCGAGTAGCAAAAGCAGGATGATAGCCGCAAACCCGCCGACGTAAATGAGTGTGTATAGTGCCGGCGTTCTTTCCAGTACAGGAGGAGTCGATATGGGAGAAGGTGAGGGAGATTGGAATAAGAGAAAAAGTAATATGTGCATTCAGATCTTCTAGTACATCCAAATTAGTTTTCTCTGTGCCAGAGGACGCACAGAGATGTTACTCACTTTTGCGCAATCGTACTTCTACATCTCCGAAGCCGATCACGTCGCCATCTTCGATTGCTCTCGACTCACCGTATGCGATGCGCCTGCCGTTGATGTAGGTGCCATTGGTTGAACCGGTGTCAGCGACGAGGAGGGTTCCTTCAGCCGTCATCAGCAGCGCTGCATGTATTTTCGAAACACTTGCATCGTTGAGCGTGAGGTCGTTGTCAGAAGCACGTCCGACGTTGAGTCGTCTGCCGCCGGGTTTGAAAATTAACGGAATCTCACGAGTGCCGTGTTGCAGAGTGATGCGCGCGATCACCTGAATGTCGGGCATTGGGGGCGCCGCGCCGGGAATCGGCACACCCGCTTTCGCGGCTCGCATCTCTTCGTCCTGGCGTCTTAGATCTTCCTCGAATTCTCCAAAGGTGGGATCGACCGAGATACCAGTCGTGAAAATGTCTACTTCTGCTTCGACAGTCACGGGCGCGAGGGTCCGGTAACGATGATCGTTGATGTGATCGATCGCGGCGGCGAGAACCTCGTTTTTCAGGTCGTGAAGAATCTCCGGCGGTGCTTCTGAGTGAGTACCCCACTCGACTTTCAAGGTGAGATGATGTGGAGCGATTCTTCCTTTCGCGCCTTCATCTCTGACACGCTCGTCGATGAGCTTCTTCATGCGCTCGATTAGCTTGGAGGTTGTGAGTCCGCTCTTGGGCTCGACAGTGCGACCCAGCCTCCGATCGACTACGCTGCCCATCCCTTCGAGCACGCGGCGCAGCAGACGCTCCGGAAGTGCTTCCTCGCGCTTTCTCCTTGCAATCTGCTCATCCCTGAGCCTGCCAGCCGGGTCTTCTGCGTCAGTCATGACTAGCCAATACGAGTTTTATCTCGAGGGGTTCTGCCGCGTATTCTAGCTTAACCGGTGGAGTTACAGAACCGACAAAACCTTGCCCTCGGTGATGGCGATCAATTAAATTAAGTTTCATCACGCCCCTGACCTCACGTCAGTTCAAAAGCGGAGGTAGCAGATGTTACAGCAACTGTGGGATAGTTTTATCATGCTGATCCCGGTGTTTTTCCTGCTCACAATGATTTTTGGGGCCGGGTTTTACATCGGTCGTGTAAGCAAGAGAGAATAGGGCCACGGATTACACGGATATAAAAGACGGATAAGAGCCGGATAGGAAAATAAGGGATTGATCTGTATTTATATTTTGTGACTTGCCTTTTTGTGGCTAACTTGTTTTGTGACTCTTGAGGCTATGAAACGATCGGGTATCGCGGATCTTCCTCTTCACGGCGGTCGTGTTCCACCGTGGCTGGCCGAGCGTATGACCAAACTCGGTTCCGCGATAACGGAAAACATCGTTCACGATTACGGTACTTCAGCCTTTCTCTCACGACTCAGCGATCCGTTTTGGTTCCAGGCCTTCGGCGCGGTGATGGGTATGGATTGGCACTCATCGGGTATCACAACTTCCGTGATGGGCGCCTTGAAGCGTGGTCTGGCACCGAAGGCGAATGAGTTGGGTCTTTACATCTGCGGCGGTCGCGGCAGGTTCTCGCGAAACACACCAAACGAACTGCGTTCAATAGCTGAACGACGCGGCTTTGACGGCGAAGCTTTGGTCCGCACCAGCAGACTCACGGCGCGTATTGATAACAACGCAATCGCCGATGGCTTCCAAATCTACCTGCACAGTTTTGTTCTAACGTCGCAAGGGGAATGGGCGGTAGTGCAGCAAGGCCTCAATGAACAGAACGGACTGGCCCGAAGATATCACTGGCACTCGGCCACAGTTCGTGATTTTGTAGCGGAACCTCACACGGCGATTTTTGGTGAAAACCAGGGCACCATCATGAATCTGGTTGACGCAAAAGCGGACCGGGCCCAGGCGGCATTGCTCGATATTGCTAACGAACGTCCGGAAAAGACCTTGAGCGAAGCACGTCATTTACGCTTGCCCGCGCATCATGAGGTCCGCGAGAAGGACATTGATCTAAGGCGGCTCGGTGCGGTGCTCGCCGTTGCCTACGAACGAGGACTCCAGGACTTTACCGAACTCCTGCTCCTGGAAAAACTTGGACCACGTACGTTGCAGTCCCTTGCGCTGGTTGCGGAAGTGGTACACGGAGCGCCAAGTCGTTTTAACGATCCCGCCCGCTTTGCTTTTGCACATGGCGGTAAAGACGGGCACCCGCACCCAGTTCCGTTGAAGACATACGATGAATCTTTGAACTTCCTTCGTTCCTCGCTGGACGCCGCCAAAGTCGGGCAGACGGAGAAACTCGACGGCTTCCGGCGTCTGGACCGCTTTGTTCGGTCAGTTGAGAGCCAGCTAAAACCTCACGCCGACCTGGTCGCGCTCATTCGTCACGAAAATGCAATCTCACCATCACTTAATGGACGTACTGTGATGGACAACAAGCCCGGGCGCAGGTCGAATCCAAGGCAAGCGAATCCAAGGCAGGGTTCATTATTCTAATTTGGACATAAGCTTTAATTTTTTGAGTGCTTTTGCTACTCTTTTTCGGCCCCCCTCAACATTAACGCCCCCGGCATAAAGACGCGCTCGGAGTGCGTCAAACGCATTCCTCGGAGAGGCAAACTGAAGGAGCAAAACTTATGAGCTTTAAGAGATTTTACCCATTTACAGTGGGCTGTATTCTGGCCGTCTTGGTGTCGGTAGCGCCCACAGCTTTGGGTCAGGTAACAACTACACAGACCACCACGACTACACAAGCGACTCGCGAACGAAGTCTAACCGCGCGTTCCGTTCCGAGTGGCGCGAAGATGAAGTTCAGAGGTGTGGTGATCAACCGCGATGCTGATACTTTCACGATTCGTGATCGCAGCCGCGCGGACTATCAAGTTCTTATAACGGACAATACGAGTATTAAAACCCATGGCGGCTTCCTTCGCTCAGGCAAGAAATATCCGGTCACAGACATCCTGCGAGGCCTGATTGTTGAAGTTGAAGGGCGTGGTGACGCACAAGGTCAACTCGTAGCCGATAAGATTCGCTTTAGAGAGTCCGACATGCGCGCCGCACAAACCACTGAAGCCCGCGTAAGTCCCGTGGAAGCCAACATGGAACGGGTAGCGGGTCAGATGGATGAGCTTTATGCAGTGGCAGCCGAAGCACGCGCCGAAGTTAAAAAAGTAGACGAGCGTGTTTCAGCTCTCGACGACTATGACGTGCAGGAGACAGTTTCGGTCAACTTCCGCACGAATAGCGCCGTCCTCTCGCCGGAAGCTAAGGCGCAGCTCGACACGCTCGCCACGAAAGCGGCAACTGCAAGGGCGTACATGATCGAAGTTGCGGGTCACACGGATTCCACAGGCAGTGACGCGAAGAATTTCCGGCTGAGCCGGCAACGTGCCGAAGCTGTTGTGCAGTATCTCGCAGTGCAGCACAAAATTCCGCTACGCCGGTTTGTAACCCCGATGGGTTATGGCAAAACGGATTCAGTGGCTGATAACACGACCCGAGAAGGCCGTTCGCAGAACAGACGCGTTGACGTGAAAATGATAATTAACCGCGGTCTGAACCAGCCGAGTTCGTCGGCAACGCGACCGTAAGTCGAACACAAATCATCCACAGATTACACCGAAATTCGGAGGAATCTGTGTAATCTGTGGATTATGTGCTACGAGAAGTACACGGTTTAAGTCCTCAAAACCCGCTTTCGTCTAAAAATTCCAAAATTCCCGCAGAAATTTCGTAAATATCGGCCTTTTTAGCAGGTATTTCGTGGCCCCGCATTTGCTCAGTCTACCCGCATGACCAATAGTGAAGTCTTCCCGATTCTGCACGGTGGCCTGGTGGCTACAAAGAAACCCGAACCGGCGCCCAACTCTGATCTTGCGCTGGCGATTGCGGCCGGCAAAGGCGACATGAGCGCTTTTGAGAAGCTCTACGAGCGTCACAACCGCCGGGTGTACTCCTTGTGTCTGCGTATGACGCAGAACGCTGCCGAAGCCGAAGATCTCGCGCAGGAAGCGTTCATTCAGTTATTCCGAAAGATTGGCAGCTTTCGCGGCGACTCAGCTTTTACTACCTGGCTGCATCGACTCACAGTTAACCAGTGCTTGATGCATTTCCGGAAACGAAGCGTGAAGCTCGAGCGGACTACGGAAGAAGGAGAGACTCCGGTACAGATCGTCAGCGGCACCGAGAATCCAAACTCGATGCCTATCATGGACCGCATTGCGCTGGACAATGCCTTAACACAATTACCGCCGGGATATCGCACGGTGTTTGTGCTGCACGACGTTGAAGGTCACGAACACGAAGAGATCGCGAAGATGCTCGGTGTGGCAGTCGGCACGTCGAAGTCGCAACTACACAAGGCGCGGATGAAGCTGCGCAAGATTCTCCGCGCACGTAACGAACCCATCCAGAACTAATCCACGGATTACACAGATGACACGGAATATGAGCAATTCTGTGTAAATCTGTGTAATCTGTGGTTCATGAACAAACAAAGCGTAAAGTTTTACCGGTGGGATGAGATGCCGAAAGAAAAAGTTTCGGAGATGCTCGACCGCCGTCTTATAACTGCCGATCGCGTGATGCTGGCCCACGTTTATCTTAAGAAAGGCGCGATCGTGCCGCGCCATTCCCATGAAAACGAACAGATCACCTACATCCTCGAAGGAGGTTTGCGATTCTGGATCGGAGAAGATGAAGCACAGGTGATCGATGTACTCGCCGGTGAAGTGCTGCACATTCCCTCACTGGTCCAACACAAAGCTGAAGCGCTGGAAGATACTCTCGACGTCGATATTTTCAGTCCACCACGACAGGACTGGCTCGATAAGACGGACGACTATCTCAGACAGAAGTAAACTTATGGACCTCGGACTCAAGGACAAAATCGCACTGGTTGCGGCCGGGAGTCGTGGATTGGGCCGCGCGGTGGCGGAAGAACTCGCAGTCGAAGGCGCTTCGCTTGTGCTGTGCGCGCGTGAGGCGCGCACGCTTGCCGAAACAGCAGCGGCAATCGCCGACAATTTCGGCACGCATGTGCTCGCGGTACCCGCGGACGTTACGTCGGTCAGCGATATCACACGTGTTGTCGAAGCAGGCAATGAAAGATTTGGCCGCATTGACATCCTGGTTACCAATGCGGGTGGACCACCGGCGGGTACGTTCGATCAGATAACTCGCGAGCAGTGGGAAGAAGCGACGCGCTTGACGTTGTTCAGTGCGATCGAGCTAGCGCGCCAGGTGCTGCCGGGAATGAAAGAAAGACGTTGGGGAAGAATCCTGAACATCACTTCGATCGCGGTGAAGCAGCCTGTTGAGAACCTGATGTTGTCAAATAGCTTGCGCGCAGGATTAACCGGATTTGCGCGCACGCTGGCGAACGAAGTCGCAGCCGATGGGATTACAGTCAACAACATCCTGCCGGGGTACACGCGTACGGAACGTCTGGAAGATCTGGCGAAGATGATGGCGGAGAAACAGGGCATTAGCGCAGCGGAGTTCAGTGCTAAGTGGGAGAAAGAAATTCCGATGGGCCGGTTGGGTGAGCCGCGTGAGTTTGCGGCGCTTGCTGCGTTCCTGGTTTCCGAGCGTGCGAGTTACATCACCGGCACTTCGATCCAGGTTGACGGCGGCTGGATTCGATCTTTACTCTGATCAGTGAAAGGACGCTCCAAACCATGATCAAATCAATCCGTGGCAGCACCATCTGATAACTGGATAAAAACGCCTTCGACGAACTCATCAGGCCGTATCGGCGAAGGAGTGATCATCGACATCGGGACGGGAGACGGGCGCTATGTATACCAGTCTGCGCGCCAGAACCCAAACAAGTTCTACATCGGGATCGATCCGAACGCTCGTCCGCTGGAGAAGATCTCAGAGAAGATTCACCGGAAGCCCGCTAAAGGCGGTGCTCCTAATGTTCTGTTTATACAAGCGGCGGTCGAGGATCTTCCGTCTGAGCTGGACGGTGTCGCCAACGAGTTGCACGTACATTTTCCGTGGGGCAGTTTGCTGCGAGCGGTGGCGACGGGCGATGTTGTAGTGCTTAACAACCTGCGGCGTATCTGTTCGACTGGAGCGTTGTTGGAAGTCGTGATCGGTCTCGATCCGGTGCGCGATCGATCCGAGATGGAGCGTTTGGGTCTCACTCAACTGTCAGTCGAATTCGTCGATAGAGAATTGATTCCGAAGTACGCTGCGGCGGGATTTCAAACCATCGAACGCGGCGTGTTCACCGCGTCCGAATGGCCTGAATTGAATACCTCATGGGCAAAACGTCTCGAGGGAAATGAGCGAAGAGCCATCACCTACCTGATCGCTCGCGCTAGTTAGAGGGGTTAAAAGCTCTGATCGTCCGCGGATGGTCCAAAGATCGCCGGAACCTTCGCGCCCATCAACCGCAAGTACACCGTCATCTGCCCGCGATGATGCGACCAGTGACTGATCGTTTCCTGTATCATCTCCTGACGCGTCCCTTCCCACACAACGTTTCCACGCGCCAGTAGCTTCCACTTCGTCTGAAGATGCTCGTCCGTTGTGTTTTCGAGTGCGCTGCGCGCTTCGGCGGCTGCTTCATCCAGTGCTTTCACCAGATCCGCGCTGGTTTCTTTAGGCGCCTTTTTTGTGCCCTGGCCTTCCGCCGGCGCGACATCCAATTCGTTGAGATTGATTTCCATTGTGATCCACGTCGGAATAGTCGCCACCATATCCGCGAGATAACCAAAGATCATCGATTTCTCATGTGGTTTCCAGTCGTACTTTCCCTCCGGCACCTGCTCGAGCGCTTTGCGTGAACGTTCCACTTCGCGGTCCAGTTCCTCCCGAAAAAACTCAGTCAGTTTCATCGTTGCACTCTCCTCTAAAAATTAACGCGTGTAGTATGATTCGCTATCGTAGCTGAGACTAGCATACACTCGCCTTCGTAGATAATGCTCCTGCAACAGAACTTCGCAAACTCCTTCCAATCGCCAATCGTCCGCATCCTGCTGGTTGTGATCGCGAGTGGCCTGCTCTACATACTCTGGCGAGAGGTGCGCAAGATTCCGCCGAAGCTCCTCACTCTCATGGCGACTGCGTTCATCGACATGGTGGGACTGCTGATGATTATTCCGCTCCTGCCGTTCTACGTGAAGACGCTCGGCGGTTCCGGAGTAAACGTTTTTGGAATCCACTTCGGTATCGGCATCATCGTCGGAATCATCATTGCCGCTTTCACTGTCGCCCAGTTACTGAGCGCGCCGATGTGGGGCCGGTTCTCGGATCGAATGGGCCGGAGACCGACGCTGCTCATTGCCTTGACCGCATCCGGCATCGCCTATCTGATTTTTGGTTTCGCACACTCGCTGCTGCTGTTATTCATCTCGCGAATCGTGCAGGGCGCCGGAGGCGGAACAGTCGGTGTGATTCAGGCTTACGTAGCTGACTCAACTGCGCCACAGGATCGCGCACGTGCGCTCGGCTGGCTTTCAGCGACAACTAACCTCGGCGTCGCGCTTGGACCAGTTCTTGGTTCTTTTGCCATCACGTTGGGCAAGTACGATCTCGTGCCTGGTCCAGCGACGTTGCAGATGGGTCATGCCGCTCCTGGAATCATCGCGGCGCTGCTTTGCCTGATAAACATCGGCTTCGCAGCACGC
>JAICGZ010000092.1 GCA_025922875.1 Pyrinomonadaceae bacterium | reverse complement strand
TGCAGTTCCTTCGGCGTAACTGCGAAACGACTTCGACCTAATTGCAGCCCCTTCGGCGTAATTGCGAACGTCTTCGACGTAATTGCAGCCCCTTCGGCGTAACTGCGAACGTCTTCGACGTAATTGCAGCTCCTTCGGCGTAACTGCGAACGCCTTCGACCTAATTGCAGCTCCTTCGGCGTAACTGCGAACGCCTTCGACCTAATTGCAGCCCCTTCGGCGTAATTTGTCCCTTTTCGAACTGACGCACTAACCACCTGCTTCATACAGAGGACACCCATTCAGGCCGCCGCGGCGTCGCGCCGGGCAGCTCCGGGCTCCTCTTCGACAATTTGCCCGTCGAACAAATGCACAATTCGATCGGCGTGATGCGCGTAGCGAGAATCGTGAGTGACCATGCAGATCGTGGCGCCGTCGCGATGAAGTTCCGATAACAGTTCCATCACCGCTTCGCCGTTAGTTGAATCCAGATTCCCAGTGGGCTCATCCGCGAGCAGGATGCTCGGCTGTCCGGCAACTGCGCGGGCCACCGCGACGCGTTGTTGTTGACCGCCTGAGAGCTGGCTGGGCAAATGCCGTGCGCGATGGCCCATCCCCACGCGCTCCAATGCGTCAGTCACACGCTGCTTACGTTCGGCAGAGCTCATAGCGCGATACGTAAGGGGCAGTTCCACGTTTTCGTACACCGAGAGATCGCCGATCAGATTGAAGCTCTGAAAGATGAAACCAACCTCACGATTGCGGATTCGTGCACGCTCCGACATTGAAAGATTTTCGACGGGACTGTCATTCATGATGTACTCGCCGGTCGTCGGCGTATCGAGCAAACCCAGAATCGATAAGAGTGTTGATTTGCCGCAGCCCGAAGGTCCGGCAATCGAAACGTATTCGCCCTTGTTTATGTCGAGATCAATTCCCGCCAGTGCGTGCGTCTCGATTTCGTCTGTGTAGAAAATCTTTTTCAGGTCTGAAATGCGAATAAGCGGAGCAGATGAACTCATTGTAGTCTCCTTTTGTTCGAGCACTGGGTATTGGCCAGGCTGATTCAGTGTGGAATACGGCTACGCCAAGACGGCACTGCGCGTACTTAACCATTCTTCCGAGATTGCAAAGTTAGTGAGAGGTATGACGGCTCGTGGAGGAATTAAGCTTTAACTCCATCGCGGCTATTATTTGCGAAACTTGATTTGCGGTTGAAAGCAATAACGTCTCGATCATCACTTCCTGCTCAGGCGTCAAGTTACCAAGCTTCCGGCGGCGCCTGGCCATCTCAGCTCGAGCGATAGTTTCTGCTTGTCCTTGCTGAAGAGATTCCATTTGAACACTTACCTCCCAAACGACACTCAGGCCGCGATAACGTTTTCAGTAGTTACAGCAGTTTTCAGAACGTCGGGAGCGAGCACTTGCGCATAGCGCTCAGAGCTGAACGAATGACGGCTATTCAGTTCAAGCCGCTTCTCATAAGCCTCGCGCGCGATTTGTATGTCTTCGAGAAAAAGCTCGAGCTGGTCCAAATGCAGCGCCTGTGGTCCATCGACGAGTGCGCGAGCAGGCGCGGGATGGAAGTCCACGAGGATCATGTTTGCGCCTGCGATCACGCCCTGGGCAGTGACGTGCATGATGTCGAGAATACCTTCAGGTCCACTCGCGCGTGTGCCGACAGAGTGAGATGGATCTATGCAGACGGGCATGCGCGTCAGGCGCTTGACCACGGGAACGAAGGCAAAGTCTACGGAGTTGCGATGTGGATCACAGTTATTCGTTTTGGTCCCGCGCAAGGCAAAGACAACTTTCGTATTACCTTCACTGGCCAGATACTCCGCCGCATGAAGAGATTCATCCAAAGTGATCCCATAGCTTCGTTTAATCAAAACTGGAAACTCATGTTGCCGCCCTACACTCTTGAGCAACTCGAAGTTTTGTGTATTGCGCGTTCCGATCTGCAACATCACTCCGGTGGGATTGCCCGTCATTTCTAATGCCTCATGAATCTCGTCAATATGCGATTCACGGGTTACCTCCATCGCAATGATCTTGATGCCATAGCGCCCCCCAAGTTCGAACACGTAAGGCAAGCACTTCTTGCCATGACCCTGAAAGGAGTAGGGACTGGTGCGCGGTTTGTAGGCTCCCATCCGCGTACAAACCTGTCCGCAGTCGCGCAACGCTCTCATCATCATCTCAACGTGTCGAGGTGTATCCACGGCGCACAGCCCAGCGAACACATTTAGATTGTCCTGGCCAAAGCGAATGCCCTGGTACGAGAAGCCCACCGCACGATGATCGCCAGCATGCCGGCCCAACACCCGATAGGCTTCAGAAACCCGCACCACATGCTCTACAGCAGGCAAACTCCTCAAGTGTTCCTCAGAAAGTCCTGAGGTATTTCCAATCAGGTGTACTTCAGTCAAGGACTTCTCCATCCCCTGCTCAGAATGGATTCGCAGTTCCAGGTTCGGCAGATCAGAGAGATGTCTCATCAACTGACAATACTCCGGGCTATGCTCGTCGATGTTTGGTGTAAGAATAAGAATCATTGTCTTTCTATCTCCCTCTAGCTTCTGCCCGACTCTTCAATCAAAGACCTGCCAGGCACCGCTCGCTCTCGGGCGCGGCTTGAGCTTGTTCGAACATTTTTTCAGCGGCCGTCAGGCTAACTTCCTGTTGACGGGAGCACTTTTGTAGCTCTGCCTCGAGGGTAGTGAGCCTTCGGACCATCGCACTTAAAGCGTTTGTGATCGGCGCAGGATTTGTCGCCAGGATGTCTCTCCACATAGACCACGGACTGGCAGCTAACCGTGTCATGTCGCGGTAGCCCGGACCGGCGATCTTCAGCAGCGCGTTTGCATGTGATTGGCTCTTTACCGTTGCAGCCAAGGCTGTGGAAAGAAGCTGTGGCAGATGACTGACAAGCGCAAACGTGGAATCGTGCTCAGCGGCGGTCATAAACACGACGTGCGCCTCAATGGCTTCAAGTACTTGCGTAAACTCGAAAAGGCCATCGACCTCTCCACAGTCTTCAATCAAAACGTAAGCCGCATGCGCGAAAAGATCGGCGCGTGCGTGCGCTAACCCTGCGTGCTGGCTGCCAGCAATCGGATGCCCGCCAACAAAGTTTCTGCCTGGCGGCAAATACTCACGTGCGGCACGGCACACCTCCGCCTTCGTGCTTCCGGTATCCGTAATGAGTGCTCCCTCTTTAGCCTGCGAACCATGCGTTTGTAAAAACTCGACAATTCCGCTGACAGGCATCGCTAAATAAATCAGGTCCGCAGCCGATACGGTTCCGTTCGAGAACGATCGATCGACCTCGTCGATGACTCCTTTCTCGAGTGCAGTTTTCAGAACAGTTTCACTGCAATCCCAGCCCGCAATGTGCGCCTGAATCCCGCTTCGTCTAAGCGCGAGCGCAAACGACGCCCCCATCAGACCGCATCCGACGATCGTCACGTGCTTCCACTTCGGAGTTGACATCATGTCTTTGTGCTTGAGGTTCACGGGCGCGATTTGGTAGCTTGCCTAAACCGGAGTTGCCGAGCCATGAAAGTTGCTACTCACAAAAATCACGCGCCTTTTGAATTCATACTCGATGAGTTGCTGCCATTGCGTCCCGTCGTTAAGCAGATGTTCGGGTTCACGTATGTGTCTGTCGGCGACAAACTCATGTTGCTTCTCAGGAACCGGACGAATCAGCCGCACTTCAACGGCGTGTGGTTAGCAACTACCGAGGAACATTTCGAAAGCTTACAAAAAGAGTTTCCCGTCTCACCTGCGTGGCTCGTCGATTTTGCAAAGAAGCAGTGGCTGCTTATTCCGATCAGTGCCGAAGAGTTGGAGGAGTATTCTCTTAAAGCTTGTGAGCTGATCCTGAATGGCGACGTCAGAGTAGGTAGATTAAGTAATCCAAAAAGTGCCGGGCGTCAGAAGAAAAAGGGATCCGCCACAATGGATGACGAGACGTTCAGCCTCTTCAGAAGCCGTAACAAACCGAAGGAGCCGGCATAAACATAGTTCGGGTCACGTCTCCAATTCTGTCCGGTGCGCCCACTCTGCAAGAAACCCCTGATCGATCAGATAGCGGAGTATCTCGTTTACACATTCGCGAACTGACATCAGATCGGCTTCGAGATGAATGTCGGGTGCAACCGGTACCTCATACACATCGTCGATCCCTGTAAAGCCACTCCGGTTGGAAGCGCGAGCTTCGGCATAAAATCCCTTCGTGTCGCGCTGCTCGCAGATGGCCGGCGATGTATCGACAAAGGCGAGGGCAAACTGATCAGCTCCGACCATGTGCCGCACTTCTTCTCGCGTGCCCTCGAACGGACTTATTGCCGCGCATATAACGCAGCCATTGTGTCGAACGATCTCAGCGGCGACGAAACCGATGCGCCGTATGTTGGTATCACGATCCTCACGGCTAAAACCCAGACCCTTCGACAAATGAGTGCGGACGATATCGCCGTCGAGGATCGTCACGCGACGGCCATACTCGAGCAGCGCGGCCGAGAGGTGCTCCGCGATCGTCGACTTGCCCGCGCTGGGAAGACCCGTTAGCCAAACGCAAAATCCCTGTTTGACGCGAGGCGGAAACGCCATCGCAAGAACTTCCGCGATCTCCGGACGAGTGAACCACTGCGGCAGCGGCTCGCCTTTCGCGAGATAATCATCCCGCACCTGCGTCCCTGACAGTGTCAGCGCGCGCCTTTGTTTTGGGACGCGGCTGATCTCTTCGTATCGATCATCCTCCGGGATATAGACCAGCTCTTCGAATGTGATTGGAGTCACACCAGTTTCCGCCGCTGAGGCTCCCACCAATCGCTGAGCTTCATAAGGATCATAGAAAGGTATGCCGTTTTGATCCTTGCCGGGACTCGCGTGGTCCCGCCCGACGATCAAGTGGTTGACGCCGTAATTTCTCCGAATGATCGCATGCCACAGCGCCTCGCGAGGACCGGCCATTCGCATAGCAAGCGGCAGTAGACTCAACGCCGTTCGCTTCTTGTCGTAGTGCTCAAACGCGAGCAGGTAGGAACGAACACGAGTGTAGTGATCGATGTCGCCGGGTTTAGTAAGACCAACTACAGGGTGAATCAAAAGACTGCCGCCGACGCGTTCCGCTGCGCGCTTCGTTAACTCCTCATGAGCACGGTGAAGCGGATTGCGTGTCTGAAATGCTACAACGTTCGCATGGCCCAACTTCGCGAGTTGTGCGCGTACCTGGGCCGGCGTGCGACGCAGATCGGGAAAATCGGGATGCTCCGGAAGCCGTACTCTTTCAATGGGTCCGCTGATGTAGAACTTACCCCACGATCGCATCTCCGCGGCGATGGGATGGCCGGCGCCTGTGCCATAAAGAGAGCGCACTTCTGCGTCGTAATCCCATTCGTAGATCTCCTCTACCAACATTACTGCGAGGAGATGATTCTGTGGACCACGCAAACCAAGGCGACCGCCTTCGCGAATGCCGTCCAGTTCGTGAACAGGAAGCGTTACGGGAATGGGAAATAATGTTCCGTTCGCAAGCCGCATCCGTTCGAGGACCGAACGATAGTCGGCCTCGCCCATGAAACGGTTCAGTGGAGAGAACGCGCCGGTGGCGAGCAGTTCCAGATCACAGACCGATCTCGGTGAGATCTGAATTGAGGGAATAACTTTTGTCTCGTGAAAAAGCTCTTGCCGGTGCTCTTCATCGCGAACGGCAAGATCGATCAACTGCCCCCCGAACGGAGCAATGATGTTCCCTGAGATGTCAGTAGGATAAGTGCTCATAGTTTATTCCCTTAGAGTTTGTTGGACAGGATTTACATGATTTTTCAGGATCTACATGTAAATCTTGTTCACGCCGCGAGGTCGCGAGTTACGATTCGCAGTTCGCTGGTGTAAGCGTTGTGATTCGAATCACGCAGCCACAGTTGATCCGGCGTGGGCAGCATCTCTGAGATGACGACTTGTTTATTGATTGGCTCCTGCGTGCGCGCCCGCCGCAGCATTCGGATGAGAATTCCGATGTAGACAGGCGAGTGAAAATCAACGAAGAACGGTTTTGTTTCATTTGTGATCTTCACGAATACGCGTCTCGGGAAACCCTGCTCTTTGGCCCAGCGCCGCACCTTCAGGTATCGCTCGTCCTCGTCTTCATCTTCCACAAAATCAAGCTCGGATGAATCAACGCACCAGCTTTCGCGCGATACCACCAAACGATCGATCGTAATGCGCGGTGTGTGCTGGCTGGAATTAACAAACTTCATTGTGTCCACTGCCATCGCTGACAGCAGATCGCCGAAAGCATCGATCAATTTGAACGAGAGCCGTCCATCCCTGGTGCGGACTATCAGCCCGTCGCTCGAGTCCTCTACGATCATTTCCGAGATCGGAATGACTCTCGATCGCGGTGCGTCTGCGATGTTGTCAGGCCAGGCTTCGAGGAGATGCGTTTTTGACGACACCAGCGCCAGCGATGTGCGATTAGTGAGTCGCGGCCAATTTCGCGGCGGCACTGCCAAAAGCATGTCGTTGGGCAAGTCACGTTCAATCGCATCGTAGAGTTCATGAGGAAATGGATGCTGGCCCACCATGAAAGATCCTCTACACGTATTGGTGGTGAGGTGCAGCTCGCCGAGAACGAAATAACAATCGCCCTGCGAAATCGCCTCGGCGTCAGAAGCGGCAATCATAACGTCGGGACTATGGTAACGCGCTAGTTCCCAGCCTACAGTGGGCGTTGAAAAGACACGCTCTATTTTCTCTTTCAGGTCCTCAGCACGAAACTGCACCCTTCGCTCTTGCCCTGGAGCATCGATAACCTGTGCCCAGCGCTCCCGGAAATCCGCGGTTACTCCATCTAAAAGTTGATTGTCGGTGGCGTACAAAACCGGATATACCCTGGTGCCGAACTCAAGAAAAGTGCATGACTTCTTTTCACCGTTATTGGTGAGTTCCCGGTAAGCCTGATTGAATAACTTCTGATAGACCTGGGCCACCTGGCAACTGAACCAACGAGTTGCGGTCAACAAGAGCGAAAGCGGTTCACTCACCGAGTCAAGCACATCAGGACCAATCTGAACGTTAACGTCACGAATACAGTCCTGATAGATCAGAGTGCGCCCCGCGTACATCACTCCCTCTGACCTCGTAGCTTTCTGCGCAGTCACTTCGGTGAAAGCTGTGTCCAACTGCCCGAGCGCTTCCTCCAGTTTGACAGGGTCTCCGATCGCACTGTTCACGTTATCGCGCATCTGTTCCAGTTCATTGAGAGCCTGGAACGCGGGTTCCCTCAAATCCGCCGGCTCAATCCGGTCGAGGAGTGTTCTCAGCCGCCGCTCCGGATGTCGTGTGTAAGGAAGCTCAAACTTCCATGACACAACTTTTCGTGCGCACATCTGATGTAAGACGGCGTAAACCTGAGCTTCAGCAGAAAGACCACTACCCGGCGTGTTGAGTACTTCGAGCGCGATCTGCCGAGCAGTTTTTTCTCCGTCACACTTCTTAAGGATCGTTCCATAAACGGGAGGAATGGGACTGGCGTTTCCGGTTGGCAGATACAATTTGTCTTCCTCGACGCGGAAGAAGGGCAGAAGCCTTGGAGCGATCCATGGAAGCAGACGAGTGTCTTCGCCGATCTTATCTGCAAGCGCCTCGATGCCCCAGTTTTCAAAATATATGGACGAGGTCGAAACAAGGTTGGGCCCAGGCTTGCACGTCAATCCCTCTGCCTCCGGATCCAACCGTGCCCATCCGACTGGTCCAAAGAAACCGACAGTGTCGTTCTTGAGACAATATCGCTGAAGGTAGTTGGCGATGAGTTCCTCGTGCTGTCTCGCTTTTGAAGTGCTCTTTGGTTCACCGTTCTCGCGAGCAAACGATTCAATTACACGATTCAACGCATTGCGGTTTTGGAGAAGCACTGCCTGACGGAAAAGCGGATCAACGCACATCTCGCGAATGCGCCGGGCGATTTCATAAGTGCTCGTCCGGAAGGTCTCTTTGAAACGTTTTCGTGCTTCTGCCGCAGACTGCTTCGCGGCTGCGAACGCTTCGATCGCTTCAAACGCTTCACCTGCGTCGTACTTTGGCGCCTCACCCCGCTTCAGCTGCTTTACGATCTTAATGAGCTGTTTGCGTTGTTTCCGGTCTGTTACTCCTTCGAGTTCCGCTTCAAACGCGGCAATTGCTTCCTTGCCGCGTTCCTCGACGTTCGATTCGAGCCGGAAGATCTCATCGGTCGCGGCAGCGCAATCCGGCGCCGCGAGTTGTTCGACCAGATCCGCCGGGAAGCCGGCTCCGCGAAGGCAGGCCCATCGCCAGAAGGCCCACTCGCCGCCCGGCACACGGATCAGATGATCGGGTAATTGGGCCGGTGCCGGAAATGGTGACAGATGGACTTCGGTGGTGTGTTGTGTTGTGTTTGGATATGTCATTGATCACCCCACTTAGTTGAGCTGTTCGGCGTAACCCGCTGGTTTCGGTAAGAATCCGATGCTAACCAGATAAGACAGACAACGATGTGCCTGGTCCTCGTCGAGCGGTGAGAAGTCGATACCACTGCCTTTCAGGCCCTCGATAGTGTTGCGGCATTCGTCGAAGAGGTTGATCTTCTCCATCACTCTCGGATCGTGAGAAGAGATCGGAGGATTGTCACGCAATGCGCGGAAGAGCGGTAAAAACGGGTAAAGCACACTCGAAACATCAACTTCCTTCAGCACCTTTTCCTTCAGGACGCTCGCCGGCACGACTTTTAAGTGGTATCCAAACGAGTCGATCCAGTCATACGCGCGCCCCATGTGTACGGGCCGAGGATTCCAGATGTGGAAGAATCTTCCGATTGAATCTCGCTGCTTAGAAAGATGCACGATGGATGCGGCGACGAAATCTACGGTGACGAAGTCGATCATAATGTTGGGTTCACCGAGCATGCCGAGATCGATGTAACCCTTCAACCCAACGAGCAGATAATCATTTGTCTGTGTGGCGCCGGTCGTTGTGTGGCCCATGATGAGACCAGGCCTGTAGACCACAATTGGTACCCCTCGCGATCGCGCATTCGCAAGCATTTTTTCCGCAACCAACTTGCTCCGCCCATAGCCATCCGGAATCTCGTTGGGAGTGTGCAACACGCTCTCGTCGTCCTCGATGAACGGCCGTTGCATGTGCGTTCCCAGAAGCACGTCGACGGTTGAGGTATAGTGAACGGGTTTCAATTTAGTCGAGGTCGCTAGCCGGAGTACTTCATGTGTGCCGCGCACATTCGGCGCCCGCAGCGCGGAGTAGGGATAGATGAAGTTCACGAGTGCAGCGCAGTGATAGATCACATCCACGTCGCGTGCTAACTCTGCAAACTCCTGCTGCTCGATTCCGAGTTCCGGCTTAGCTATATCTCCCAGCACTGGACGAATGCGATCGGCAAACGAGTCGTCCCAGATGTGGTAGCCCTTCATCGCTTCACGAATCCGATCGAAACCCTTTTCGGGATTCGAAGCGCGGACAAGACAGAAGCACTCGACGTCGCTGGTGCGGAGAAGTTGTTCAAGAATGAACGCGCCGAGATAACCAGTCGCTCCCGTAACGAACACGCTTTTCGGAGTTTCATGTTCATAAGCCGGCAGCCCTTCGGCCGTGATCTCAGGATCCAACTCGGCGTCGGCTTCCACTTGCTCGATGGTCCATGCCGTAACGCCATGGTTACCTTCTCGTTGATAAATATCGACCAGCGCCGCAATACCGGCCACCGTTGGATCTTTGAAGATATGCTGCACGGGCAAATCGATTTTGTAAGCACTCGAAAGCCGGGAAGCGATGCGTGCAATGAGCAGTGAATTACTTCCGAGCTCGAAGATGTCGTCATCGATACTCACCTGCTCCAGGCCGAGCACGCTCGTAACGATTTGACTAATCTCCGTCTCGAGAACATCTCGCGGCGGGCGAAACGCGCGCTCGGTCTTTTTGCGCGGGTCTGCTTCCGCGGCCAGAAGCTGCTTGTTGATCTTCCCGGTAGCAGTGCGCGGAAGGGCTTCGAGTGTCACGAAGACGTCCGGAACCATATATTTTGGCAATCGCGCTTCGAGAAACTCAGCAAGCTCGGTGGAAGTTGGAGTGTGTTCCGCGTTGCCGGGCGAGAAGTATGCGATCAGACTGGAGTCCGCCGCGGAGTGACGTTTCACGATCACCGCGGCTTCGCGGACTTTTTCGTGACGCATCAGGTTTCGTTCTACTTCAGCCAGTTCAATTCTGAACCCGCGAACTTTCACCTGATCATCGACTCTTCCGATAAACTCCAGTACGCCACGGCCCAACCAGGCGCCGCGGTCACCGGTGCGATACATTCTGGCGCCGGGAACCGTCGAGAACGGATCGGGCAGGAATTTCTCAGCCGTCAGCGCCGGATCACCTGCATAGCCTCTGGCCAGGCCGATGCCGCCGATGCAGATTTCTCCAGGAGCGCCGATCGGACGGAGCTTCAAATGCCGGTCCACGACATAGATACTTGTATTTGCGATAGGTACACCGATGGGCGCAGGTGCGGGTTCGGGAACGCGCGGGCAGTGCCAGTAAGTACAATCGATGGTAGCTTCAGTTGGACCATACACGTTGTAAAGGTCCGCGTTGAGATGCTGGTGGACTTGTCGCTGTAAGTAACCGTCCAACAACTCACCGCCACTGAAGACATAACGCAAGCTGCTGCACGTCTGGAAAGCCGGCTCATCGATCAGGACCGAGTGCACGCTCGGCGCGGCTCCGTACACCGTGATACCGTGTTGGACCATCGAGCGGGCAAGCGCCACAGAATCCAGGTTGCCGCTGGTTCGTGGGAGGATGATGCAAGCTCCGGCCAGCAGTGGCCAGAACGTCGCCCATACCGAAGGATCGAAGCTGAACGAATAACTTTGCAACACGCGATCGTCGGGTGTGAGCGGCCATTTGCTCTGTCTCCAGTGGAGATTGTTGACGGCTCCACGATGGGTAATCATCACGCCCTTGGGCCTGCCGGTCGAACCGGAAGTGTAGATGATGTACGCGAGGTTATCAGGAGCGACTTGATGTTCGGGATTGTTGGATGGGAACTCGGCGATGTATTCCCATGCAGTATCGAGACACACAACCCGCCGGCCAATTTCCGGCCGCTCATGCACGGATTGCTGCGTCAGAATCACTTCGACCTGACTGTCCTGCATCATGAACTCTAATCGCTCGCTCGGGTAAGCAGGATCCAGCGGCACATACACGCCGCCGGCTTTCAACACCGCCAGCATCCCGACGATCATTTCGAGTCCCTTTTCAAGACAGATGCCAACGCGAACCTCAGGACCAACGCCCAGATCACGCAGGTAATACGCCAACTGGTTTGCGCGTGAGTTCAACTCGTTGTAAGTGAGCTGTTGATCATCGAATACAACCGCAACTGCATCCGGCTGCCGTTCCGCCTGGCGCTCGATGAACTCATGCAGGCACAGATCATTCGCAAGCGTTGCCTTTGTTCCGTTCCATTCGCTCAAACGGGAACGCTCCTCATCACTTATGGCGGCAATCTCTGAGATCCTCTGGTCCGGGTTTGCGGCCATGTTCTGGCAAAGCGTTCGCAGTTGCTCGAGCATGCGTTCGATCGTCGTCGCGTCAAACAGATCGGTATTGAATTCCAAGCCGAGCAGCAAACCGTCGGGCGTGGGCGTCACCAGTAACGTTAGATCGAAGAGCGCGGCGCCCAGATCGACATCGAGCCATTTGCATTTCAGGGTCCTGCCTTCAATCAACACATCCACTGATTCACGAAAGACGAGTTTGGCCTGGAATAAGGGAGTGCGACTGAGATCGCGTTGTGGATGAAGCTCCTCTACCAGCTTGTCAAAAGGCATCTCCCGATGCTGGTAAGCCTGCAATGCTGTTTCCTTTACTTGCTCGAGTAGAGCTTTGCAGGTGGGATCGGCAGCCAGATCGGCCCGCATTACCATGGTATTCGTCAGTGGCCCAATCACATCTTTGAATTCAGGTCGATGTCGCGAAACGCAGGACAAACCGGCGGATACGTCATCCTGTCCGGAATACAACGACAGGAAAACTTGAAAGGCGCTCAGGATTACAGTGGACAGAGGAACGCCGATGGACTCGCCTAATTCCTCGAGTTTACTCACGGTGTTCGCGTGCAGCAGACTAGACTGCCGCGCTCCGTTATGCGTTCTTACGGCCGGACGCGGTCGATCGCTCAGTAACTCGAGCACTGGAGCGTCCGCAAGCCTCGTCTGCCAGTAACTGAGATGGCTCTTGTACTCACTGCTTTGGAGCCACTCCTGTTGCCATTTTGCAAAGTCGCTGTAGCGCACGGGAGAGTCCGGCGCGGCCGCGTGTGTTCCGTCCAGCATCGCCTCGTAAACACTCATCAATTCGTGCAGCAATATCGCCACGGATCGATCGTCGGCGATCAATTCATGCATCGTGATCAGCAGCACGTGTTGAGTTGCAGTCTTGCGAATCAGAGTAAGTCTGAGCAAAGGCGCAACGCTGACGTCAAACGGCCTCTTACCATCTGATAAAGCCTGTTTTTGAATCTCTAAGTCACGCTTTTCGGGTTGGTAATGAGACAAGTCGATCAGCGGCAACTTCGTCTTCACCCGGGATGCACTAACTCTGACCAGGCGCCCATCGAGATCGATAAACGAGGCCCGCAACATTTCATGTCTCCGGATGATCTCATCAAGACTCGTATGTAAAGCTTCCAGGTTTATGTGCCCATCAATTTGGAAGGCCTTGAAAATATGTGTAGGCACACTCTCTTCCAACTGGCGCAACAGCCAGAGCCGGCGCTGCTCCACAGTCAGGTTCGTGTAACCTTCTTTTGATTGTTTATGCAGCAGTCGCGCGAGCAGTTGTTGTTTTTGTTGGGCCGATAGATTCGCGATGTGATTTTGT
Source organism: Pyrinomonadaceae bacterium (assembly GCA_025922875.1). Lineage (GTDB taxonomy): Bacteria > Acidobacteriota > Blastocatellia > Pyrinomonadales > Pyrinomonadaceae > PSRF01. The sequence continues at coordinate 7,442 of JAICGZ010000092.1, read as the reverse complement.
ACTTGCACCATTTTCTTTTCACTCCTGCCCAGCAAACTCAAAGGCTGGCTGGCTTCCCGACTCAGCGAGTGCTTCACTCAGCAACGAGTCAATTTGTTCATCTGAAAGGTTACTCACCAGGTCGTTAAGACGAGTTTCGTCCGTCGAGGTTATCTCCCTGGTGCGATCGACGATTGACGCTATGTGCGCCACGCTCGGATTGAGGAAAACAGTTCTCAGTGGCACCGTCACTTCAACTGCCTGCATGACCTTCGCAAGCATTCGCTGGATCAGGAGCGAATCCCCGCCAAGCTCAAAGAAATCTTCCTCTACGCTGATTCGATCCGTGCCAAGCAATTCCGACCAGATGCCGGCGATGAGGAGTTCGGTCGGAGTGCGTGGAGCAATAAACGGTTTTTCCTGATCCAGAGGCTTCAGCTCGTGAAGAGCCTTGCGATCGATTTTCCCTGCGGGTGACTTCGGCAACTCATCCAACAGCACAAAGCTCGCTGGAACCATGTAAGCCGGCAACGATCGGCGCAGGAATTCGCGTAGCTCATCAAGGCGAACGTGCGAGCTCTTTGCTGCGTCTTCCTCGAGCACGACGTATGCAACCAGAACTTTTTCACCTGACGGATTCTCGCGGGCTGCGACTACTGCCTGACGCACGCCTGGATGTTGACCAAGCACGGTTTCAATTTCGCCGAGCTCGATCCGGAAGCCGCGTATCTTGATCTGAAGATCGATGCGGTCGAGGTATTCGATGTCACCGTTTGGCAAATACCGCACGAGGTCGCCCGTTCTGTAGAGGCGAGCGCCCGGCTCGTCGCTGAAGGGATTTGGGACAAAGCGTTCGGACGTAAGCTCGGGACGTTTGAGGTAACCGCGAGCCAGACCTGCGCCGCCGATGTAGAGTTCGCCTGCCACGCCGGCCGGCGTAGGTTGCAGCGAACGATTGAGTACATAAATTTGAGTGTTAGCGAGCGGTTGACCGATAGTCGGAGGACAATCCGGATCGAGCCGCTTCACCGTGGACCAGATCGTTGTTTCAGTTGGTCCATAAAGGTTCCAAACCTTCGCACCGGTACCCATGAGCTGGTGCTTGAGATCAGCAGTCATCGCTTCTCCGCCGCAAAACACCTTGAACCACGGCATCAACTGAACGCCGGCCTCGAGCAACATGCGCCAGGTTGCCGGAGTACCTTGAAGCGCCGTCGCACCAAGGTTGGCGATCTCATCTCGCAGCAACCTTCCATCGCTCCCCTTCTCCCTCGAAACCAAGCCAACTCTGGCTCCGACGATGAGGGGTAAATAAAGCTCGAGACCGGCGATGTCGAATGTGAGCGTGGTGACCGCCGCGAGTATGTCATCACTTGTCATTTCAAGTGTTCGCGACATTGAGAGCAGAAAGTTCTTCAGCGAGCCATGTGTGACCATCACGCCTTTAGGCAGGCCGGTTGAGCCTGAGGTGTAAAGGACGTACGCCAAATTGCCGGCGCTGAGTGTGGTGTCCGGATTTTCTGTGCTCTCAAATTCGATCCGGCGCCAGTCAGAATCGATACAAACTACCTGCTGCCTCGCGGATGACAGAGGTTGTGAGAATTTTTCCTGCGTGAGCAGTACGGAAGGCTCCGAGTCGTTAATCATGAACTCGAGCCGGTCGCGCGGGTAAGCAGGATCGAGCGGCAGGTAAGCGCCGCCGGCCTTAAGGATGCCGAGCACGGCGATCACCATGTTCAATCCTCGCTCGAGGCAAACGCCGACAACTTCCTCAGGTCCTACGCCGAGCCCGCGCAAGTAATGCGCCAGCTGGTTAGCGCGTGAGTTCAACTGGTCGTAAGTTAAACGTTGGCTCTCGAATGTCACCGCCACTGACTGCGGCCGTTGCTCCGCCTGTTTCTGAATAAGATCGGGAACAAAGCCGTGCTCCTGAAACTCAGTGCGTGTTTCATTAAGACCGGAGACAAGCTGTAAACGCTCTGGTTCAGTCATAAGCTCGAGCGCTGAGACTCGTAGCTCGGGATGAGCGACTGCTGATCGGAGTAACGTTTCAAAGTGTCCGAGAATTCGGTGGGCGGTAGTCGGATCGAAAAGGTCGGTGTTGTATTCGAGCAGACCGTTAATTTTGCTTCCACTGTCCCTGCAATTGATCATCAGGTCGTACTGGGCTGCCATTCGCTCGGGCATGCTTAGTCGATTGATTTGCAAGCCTGCGGCGACGGGTGTGCTCAACTGAGTATTCTGAAGCGTCAGCATTACCTGTGTCAGAGGCGCGTAACTAAGATCGCGCTTGGGATGTAAGGCTGCGACTACTTGTTCGAAAGGCACGTCCTGGTTAGCTGATGCTTCGAGACTCAATTGGCGCACCTGGTCCAACACCTCGCGGAACGTCGGGTCGCTGGAGAAATCCGTCCGGAATACGAGTGAATTGATGAAACACCCGATCAAGCCTTCCATCTCGCGACGATTGCGGTTGCCTGTTGCTGTGCCGGCAACGATCTCCTGCTGACCTGAATAGCGGTGAAGGAGGGTTTGAAACGCCGCCATCAGCGTCATGAACAGCGTCACACCCTCTGCGCGGCTCAGTTGATTCAAAGAAGCGGTGAGATCTTCGGATAACGAGAATGGCTGGATACGGCCACGATAGCTCTGCACTGGTGGTCTGGGGCGATCCGACGGCAGCATGAGCAAGGGCGGCGCTCCGCTCAGCTTCTTGGTCCAATATGCGAGTTGGCGCTGCAGTTCTTCTCCCTGAAATCGTTCGCGCTGCCAAAGCGAAAAGTCTGCGTACTGAATCGGAAGATCTTGAAGAGGAAGAGGTCTTCCCTCGACGAGAGCACCATAGATCGCCGTGAGCTCACGTCCGAAGATATCGATGGACCACGTATCGAACACCATGTGGTGGGTCACCAGATTCAACCAGTGTTCGTCTTCGGCTAATCGAAGCAGTAGAAACCGCACCAATGGACCAGCGTCGAAATCGAACGGGCGTGCGGATTCTTCGTCGATGATCCGCTGAGCGACAGCTTGCCTGTCGGTCGATGGATGCTCGGACAGATCTCTGATGGTTAGTCGCAGGTCGAAAGCGGGCAAAACGACTTGCGCCGGTTGCCCATCGATAGTCCGGAAAATAGTTCTGAATACCTCCTGACGCCGAACAATCTCGGTTAGTGTTCGTTCAAGCGCCGGGATATTGAGCGGACCTTTTAGGCTGACGCCAACGGGCGTGTTGTACTGCGGGTTATCTGGATTCAGTTGTTGAATAAACCAGATGCGTTGTTGGGCGAAAGACAATGGCGCCGGATCGTCAGAGTTCCTCCTGGCGATCGTTGGAGTCTTCTGGTGTCCGGCGGTGCTTAGCGCCTTCGCGAGCAACTGTCTCTTCTCTGGTGATAAGAATTCAGACACGGCGAATCCTTTCCGGAACATTGGTTAATTCCAGTTGCAATCCTGTTAATCGTGATCATCATGTAAATTGATGAAGCCTGTTAGCCAATAAGACTGGCTCTACGTAGCTCGCCGCGGGTTTGGTGTACTTTCAGATCGGAACCCACCTGCTGGCGTCCACCGACCAAAGAGGCCAAACCGCGGACGGTTGTGGCTGCGAAGATCTGGACAGGCGGCACGGGAATGCCGAGCTTCTCCTCGAGCAATTGACTCACGCGGATCGCGAGGATCGAATCTCCGCCGAGTTCGAAGAGGCTGTCATCAAGGCCCACCCGATCGATGTTGAGCACTTCCCGCCACACACCAGCAATGGCGCGTTCCGTGGAAGTCTCCGGTTCAACATAAGGAGTGAAGAGTTCGGGCCGCGTATGTGGCGCGGCAGTTTCAGTCACGACTAGATCGTATGGAATTTCAAGCGGAGCATTCCTCCTCGGCTGAAACGCCTCTTTCAACCGTGGCGCCAGGTCGCTAGCGCACACCACCGCCTGAGGCAATGACGTAGAGAGCAGTTGAGACAGTATCGAGATTCCCTCCGAAGGAGAAATCCCTCTGGCGCCATCACCATTGCTTGCAATCGAGGCGTCCGCGGCCATGCCTACATCGCGCCAGGTGTCCCAATTCACGGAGATACAAGGCTGAGCTCCGCTGCTTCTTAACCAATAGGCAAACGCATCGAGGAAAGCGTTGGCGGAGGAGTAATCGCTCTGCCCAATATCTCCGATCAAACTCTGGACTGAAGAGCAGCAAACAAAGAAGTCGAGGGTGTGGGTGCTAAATAACTTCGCGAGCACGCGCGCACCCTCGACTTTCGGCCGGAAAATGCCGCTCACTCCGGCCATACTTCTAGCCGCAATCAATTCACCGCCTGGAATTCCTGCCGCATGGATTACTCCATTTATCGTTCCAAACCTCGACTCGGCTTGCTCGATCGCGGCGCGCATCTCAACTTCATCCGCGACGTCCGCTGCCAGCGGTAGCACCTCGGCTCCAAAAGTTTCGAGTTTGATTACCGAAAGGAGACGCTGCGCTATCGCCGAAGTTGAGTCTTTACTGAGAAGCTCATTCCACTGGTCGCGTTCAGGAAGCGTTGTTCTTCCAGTCAGCACAAGCTTCGCCTGATACTCACGCGCCAGGAATTGGGCCACTTCGACTCCGATCCCTCCGAACCCGCCGGTGATCAGATACACACCATGCTGCCTGAACGAATCGTTTTCTTTTTCAAATGTGGGCAGACGAAGTTCCGCGAGTGATCGTTCGAAGACTTTTCCGTTCCGGTACGCGTAAGCCGCGATCGCTTTGTCGGGATCTGTTTCGCTCTTCAGCAACTCATCAAGTTCAGCGAGCGTGTAGTCAGAATGATCGATATCAATCCAACGGCACGAGTAATTCGAAAACTCGCGCGGTATCACCTGGAATGGACCAGCGATTAGCGCGCTTTCCGAATTAAGCGTTTCCAGGCCCGTGACGGAGTGAGCGCCAGTGGAAACGATCACGAGATCAGCCGGCGTGCGTGGAAGTTGCGAGCCCATGTTCTGGGCAATCCAAATCAGGCTATGGAACGCATTGACGTGATTCGCATAATCCTCCGGCTGGTACCCGACGTTGAGAAGATGAACAACTCGCATCGGGCTATCAGCGAATCGCGAAGCCAAAACCCCGAACAACTTTTGATAATCCTGCGGGTTTCCGGGATCGATGATGAAAGAGAAATTGTCGAGTTGCTGAAACGCCGCACCAGTTCGGACAAAAACAGTTTCCGCAAGGCCAAGACGCAGATTTTCAACGATTCTCTGCGCGAGTTCGTCTTGTTGGTAGAACACGACGGTGACTTCACGGTATGGCTTCGAACTGACGGACCGTGCCGGTTGCGCACACTTCCGCCACATCGGCGTCAACAGCAATGTTTGAGCCTGCTTGGTTTCCGGCTCAACGGCTTTAGTTGCACTTGGTTTCTTACCGGAGATCCAGTACCGCTCTCGCTGGAAAGCGTAACCGGGAAGCGGCACGCGTTTGGCTCCACTGTCTTTTTGATAGTCACTCCAGTTAACCGGTACGCCAGCCAGCCATAATTCGCCTAACGTGCGGTGCAAGTGGTCCTCAGTTGCGCCAACCTCCTTCAGATCAGGAATAGAAACGAGGCACTTCGGCAGATCCACGCCTCGGAGGCCGGCTTTCGCTAAACCAGTAAGCACTCGGCCTGGTCCAACTTCGAGTAGCACAACACGCGGCACAGCGGCGAGCGTACGTAGACCATCGAAGAAACCAACCGGTTGGAGAAGGTGCCGGACCCAGTATTCGGGATCCGTAGCCTCGGCGGCCGTGATCCACGTGCCGGTAACGTTCGAAATGTATCGCGTGTTCGGTGCGTTCAGAGTGATGCTGCTCAACGCCTTGCGAAACTCCGGTACGATGGCCTCCATCATGCCGGAATGAAATGCGTGCGAGGTAGACAAACGAGTGAAAGCAACGCCACGATCCGACAGTGTCTTTTCGAATTCAAGAATCGCCGCGGGAGGTCCGGAAACTACCGTGCGCTCGGGTCCATTGATAGCGGCAATTGACAGGTCATGGCCCAGCAAAGGCAGCACGTCATCCTGATTCAACGGAACCGCCAGCATCATGCCGGTTGGCAAACCGCCAATCAGTTCGCCTCGCCGTGCGACGAGCTGAAGCCCATCTTCGAACGACATGACACCTGCCAGTGTCGCGGCTACATACTCACCGAGACTGTGCCCAAGGAAGCACTCCGGCTCCACTCCCCAACTGCGCCACAGTTGGGCCATCGCATATTCGAGAGCGAAGAGCGCCGGTTGCAGCACTGATGTGTGGTCCAGGTATCCGCTATCCGCATCGTTTCCATATCGCGTTGGGAACAGTTTGACACGCAAGTCGAACCCAAGCGTTTTCTGAAGGATGTCAGACGCAGCGTCGATGTAGTGACGGAACACAGGTTCGTTCTCATAAAGTTCCGCGCCCATGTTGGCGAACTGACTGCCCTGACCGGGAAACAGAAATGCAACCGGAGAAGTTATCGACTCTTCGATAGTTGTCAGCATCGAACTCGATCCTCGAGTGCGAAGCGAGTCGATCGCCTGCTCACGAGTGCGCGCAACCACGATTCGACGATGCGGGTAAGTCTTCCTTCCCTGTTGGTACGTAAACGCTACGTCGTCCAACCGTGTCTCAGGAGCTTGCGCGATATGATCCGCAAGAACATCACACATTTCCTCGAGCGCCTTGTTGCTCTTGGCTGAAACGGGAATGAGGTAGTGACGGCGGTTGGAGCCGTTCACACGTGGTGCAACCGCCGGCGCCTCCTCGAGGATCATGTGGCAGTTAGTGCCACCCAGCCCAAACGAACTGACGCCCGCGCGACGAGGCGAGTTTGATGTGGTCCAATCCCGCAGAGTCGTATTTACGTAGAAGGAACTGTTCTCAAAATCGATCTCGGGGTTTGGGGTTTGATAGTTAAGACTTGCTGGGATCTGTTTGTGTTCCAGCGCCATCACCGTCTTGATGAGGCCGGTCACGCCCGCCGCAGTATCAAGATGCCCGACGTTGGTTTTCACCGATCCGATGGCGCAGAATCCGCGCTCGCGAGTCCAGCCCCGGTAAGCTTTGGTAAGCGCCGAGAGCTCAATCGGGTCGCCAAGATTGGTACCCGTCCCGTGTGCTTCGACGTAGCCGATCGAACGCGGATCGACGTTCGCCACCAGCAATGCTTCAGTGATCAGTTCAGCTTGCGATTGGACACTCGGCGCAGTGAACCCGGCCTTCGCCGAGCCATCGTTGTTGACGGCACTGCCGCGGATCACAGCGTGAATTGTGTCACCATCTGCGATGGCCTCTTCGAGACGCTTGAGCACGACGATACCCACGCCGCTCCCAAAGATTGTTCCTCCAGCGTGGGCGTCAAAGGCGCGACAGTGTCCATCGGGAGAAAGTATTCCACCTTCTTCGTACCAGTACCCGGCAGTCTGGGGTACTCGAAGGGAGACGCCGCCCGCCAGCGCGAT
>JAICGZ010000091.1 GCA_025922875.1 Pyrinomonadaceae bacterium | reverse complement strand
GCCCTCCGTGGCCGCCCCTCGTTAACGGCACATTCCTCGTGAGAGGGGCGGCCACGGAGGGCCGCCCCTACAGTTGCGCCGGTTGCGGCTCAATACCCTAAATGATCAGGACTTTCAGGCAAAGCATTTGAAGTTTGCTAATCCCACACAATCAACAGCAGTACCAGATAGAAGATGGCGCCAAGCACCGCACCAAACGAGAAGGGCAACAAGGCCAGGGCCACACCAGTATACGCGCAGGCAAGTGCAACTGATGTAAACGCAATGATGTGCACCACGAATGGAAGAAAGCTTTTGTAATTGAATGCTTGAAACAAATTCATCGGCAGTGGTTTGCGCCTGGTGATCTAAATCACAAACAAGCAGCGAAAAACGGAATGCTATGATTGTTGGGCTCGAGAGTAGTTTTTGGATCAGTGAGACCACGCAGCTATAGTGAGTAAAAACCACACAAGCAAAGTCTCACGGTTTTTTGTGTTTGGACGCATCCACTATTCGATCTCTAAAAATCGTAGTGAAGAGAGTATTGGCAGCCGAATGGTCCATCATCTTCAGACGATTGTATTGTGAGAGTGCACAATCGCGATTCCTGAGAGCGAGACACACCATGGCAAGATTTAAACGCACGGTTGGATTGTCGGGATCGGCGGACACTGCTCCGCGCAAAGCTTTTTCAGCATTCGTGTAATCTTTCAATTCGGCGTACGTGACACCCAGACCTAAAAGCGCGTGGTTCACGTCTACGTCTAGTTTCCTTGCGTGCTCGAAATGCTTTAATGCTTCGTCGTATTTCTGCAGCTTAAAATTAGCGAAGCCTAAGCCAACATAAATCCTGGCTGTGCGAGGTTCGATACGAGCCGCTTGCTGTAAAGCGCTCAATCCTTTCTCGGGCTCGCCACGATCGATGTAAGCAAGACCAAGAAAATAGCGAGGCACTGCCGAACCAGGATCGCTGCTCGCAGCATTCATGCAAGCGTCGACAGCATCTACTGGTGTTTTTCCGAGCGCCATTGCGCTGCACAGACCACCTACCGCAGAGTCAAATTGCGGATCAATCTGCAAAGCCTTTTCGAATGAATTGATCGCATTCTGGAATTGAAGTGCGAACAAGTAAGCAAAGCCCAAATTGTTATTTGTGACTGCTTTATCGGGAGCCAGTTGTTGCGCACGACGAAAAGCTTCGACTGCCTTTTTGTAATGCTTCAAGCGATGATGCGCAAAGCCGAGGTTTTGCCATGCGGATACCGATTCTGGTCGAAGACGTACCGCGGTGTTAAAAGCGAGCAGAGCCCGGCGATACTGCTTCATTTGAAGAAGTGTTACTCCGAGATTGTATTGCGCGGGGTAAAGTGACGGCTCCAGATTTATGGCCTGCTGATAACTCGCGGCTGACTTGTCTATATCTCCCGAGCGCCAAAACTCGTTGCCCTCTTCTACTGCTGCGAGAGCGGTGAGCAGTATGTGGTTGCCACTGCCGGCCCTCTCTTTTTCACCAGCAGCGGGCTCGCCTACGTCTACCTGTTCGATTCCACTTACTCCAACCTCGGGCAGAACTGATCTATCACCGCTCTGTTGAGCATTGGAAACACTTACGACTATCAAAGAAATCAGCAACGATCTCAGCATCCGCATGGCAGTCCCTCTATCTTGATGATCTGGATCAATACAGTAAAGCCGCTGATTGCTCGTGCTTCGCAATGTATGTGCCAGCCGATCGCAGATGGTTGGACCATAGTAAACCTGCCGATCCTTTTTAGTTTGTCCGAAAGGGTACACAACACGTTTGGTGTTTACTACCCGTTGGTCCGTAAGTGTGATCACTCACGGTCTATGGGTGATCACACCGTGTTATCGAAGAGACAGTTGCTGGTAAAAGACGACGAGCAATGAGACGGCGAATGTTCGTTGGACCAGCGGCTCATCGTTTTGCACAAATGATAAGTTAAGCGAACTCCCTCTTGAGTTTAGTTTCTGACCCGACGAACTAAGCACCCCATAACATCCAGCATTAGAGCTTGGACATGGCCATCGACATGGCCATCCTTACGCGTCTGCGCGTTTTGAGATCAAGGAGGGGAGAATGAAAAGAACGTTATATCTTATTGGTTTGTCGGTGATGCTTATTGCGGCGCCGCTTGCTGCTGTCGCCCAAACGCCTGCGGGTTCGCTTTCCGGCAATGTGGTTGATATGAACGGCGCTGCGGTTGCGGGCGCCACGGTTACAGTAACAGACAACGCAACCAATCAATCCAGAACTGTTGAAACAAACACTCAGGGGACGTTTGCCGTTCCCCAGGTCGAATTCGGCACTTACACGGTAAACATTACTGCGGCTGGTTTTAAGAACTACACCGCGACGCAGGTTAAGATCGACGTGGGGAAAGAGTACTCCCTCAGCGTAACACTCGAGCCTGGCGCCGTGCAGGAGAGTGTGACGGTTGTTGCCGGCGCTGACGTGATTAACTCCACCTCAGGGGAATTGAATGCAACAGTCGGCCAGCGACAAATTCAGGAGTTGCCGTTGAACGGCAGAAATCCTCTGGCGCTTATTGGCCTTCAGGCGGGCACGGCTTCAAACGGTGCAACCAGCACCACGATCAACGGGCAACAGAGTTCATTCACCAACATCACGCGAGACGGAATTAATATTCAGGACAATTTCATTCGATCGAATGCAACCGATTTTCTGCCTGACCGGCCGAATGTGGATGACGTCAGTGAGTTCACGATTACTACACAGAATGCGGGAGCAGATAAGGGCTATGGCTCATCGCAGATAGAACTCGTTACACCTCGCGGCAGGCGAGATTTTCAGGGGGCGCTATTCCTCTACAACCGTAATTCGAAATTCGCGGCGAATGAGTTCTTCAACAACCTCAACGGAGTTGAACGTCCGTTCCTGAATCGAAACCAGTTTGGTGGACGTTTCAGTGGCCCGATTCCACTGCCGCGCTTCGGTGAAGGCGGATCTTCTGTCTACCGCGACATGGGCTACTTCTTCGTAGCATACGAAGGGTTTCGGCTGCGGCAATCCACCACGACGACGCGTACGGTTTTGTTGCCGTCTGCGCGCCAGGGGCTCTTCTCTTATGTGGATGCTTCTGGCGCTACGCGTCAAATTAATGTCTTGACGGCCGCTGGCGTAACAGCCGATCCGCTGATCGCGAATCGGATCCTCGCGAATATACCGACTGTTGGTAACAATCCTCGCGTAGGCGATCAGCTCAACACCACGGGGTTCAGTTTTAATCAGGCTCAGAATATCGATCGCGAGAAGTTCACGTTTCGATTCGATGTGGAGCCGAGTTCCAGAAACCACTACCTGCTGGTCTTCAATCGCGGTACGGAAACAAACTTGCGACCGGATATTGACAATGGCGGCTTCAATCGCATTCCGTTTGGATTTCAAGGCGCGGACCGGCAGTCGGTGGTCGGCGCGTGGACTTTCATTCCGACGGCGAATTTCAGCAACGACTTGCGTGGCGGCTGGTTTTTTAGCCTGCCGATTTTCGATCGTACTGAGACGCCTTCAGATTTCTTCCTGACTCTACCTTTCATCAGCAGCCCCGAGTCGACATTTGAGAGACAAGGACGCGATACACATCAATACACGATCCTTGACACCGCCAATTACGCCGGAGGAAGTCACTCGCTTGAATTCGGTGGACAGGCGCAGTTTTTCCGCATTACTCCCTTTGGTCCACCGGCATTTAGCGATTCGACCATTCCAACTCTGACCATCGGCACTGGACCAGCCACTCCAAGTTTACTGGCGAGCCAGTTCCCGGGCGGCATCAGCGCCACTCAACTGGCGAACGCTAACAATCTCCTCGCCGTTCTTGGCGGATTTGTAAACAGCGCAGAAGTCACATTCAATGCGACTAGTCCAACCTCGGGCTTTGTTCAGGGAGCGTTCCCCATGAACAATCTGCATTTTGAAAACTATTCCGCGTACATCCAGGATTCCTGGCGTGTAACACCTCGTCTGACGCTAAATTTCGGTTTGCGTTATGAACTGTTTTCACCGGTACGCGCAGCTGATCGACTGGCTTTGGAACCAGTGATCCCCACCGGATCAGATCCGGTCGCTGCGATACTCAACCCCAACGGCGTTTATGATTTCGTAGGCACGAACGCCGGAGGAAAAAACTTCTTCCGCTGGGACAAGAACAACTTTGCTCCTGTGTTTAGTTTTGCCTATGCCCCCAATTTCAAGAACAGACTGCTAAATGCAGCTTTTCCTGGTGAAGGCCGGACCGTGATCCGCGGCGGATATCGCATTAGCTACGTCAACGACGAATTCGTCCGTGGCGCTGATAACGCCCTAAGCGGAAATCAGGGATTAATTCAGGGTGTCTCGCTGACGAATCTCAACCTCCGCGCAAGGGAAGGCAGTCCTGCTTTCACAACGCCTCCATTTCAGGTGCCGCGTAGCTTTGCGTTGAACAATGAGCTTGCCGGTAACTTCGGGACCGTTTTTGGAATAGACCCGAACCTGAAAGTCCCAATGACACAGGAATGGAATTTCGGAATACAACGCGAGATGGCATTTCAAACGGTGCTGGAGCTTCGCTACGCCGGCGCCAAGAGCGACAACTTGCTACGAGCGTTGGATTTCAACCAGGTTCAGATATTTAACAACGGCTTTCTGACGGATTTCGAAAGAGCCCGCAGAAATCTCAGTCAGTTCAATAACCCCGCTTGCACCGCAGCTACCGCGGCCGCTACGGGATGTGAAGTCCTTACCGTATTCCCGACGATCGAAGCAGGCGGGCTTCTCGGTAATGGCACAATTCGTTCGCTGATCTCCTCGGGCCAGCCGGCACAATTGGCGTTTATCTATCTCGCCAATGCTTTCGGAGGCAGCAGTGATCTCTTCTTGAGAAATCCAAATACAGGTGTTGCAGACCTGCTGACCAACAATGCGAAATATCGCTACCACTCACTACAAGCGGAGGTGCGCCGCCGTTGGTCGAGAGGACTACAACTCCAGGCAAACTACACTTTCCAAAAGACGCTCACGAATACAGGTGGCGTTGGTCAAACGAATTTCGATCCGTTGCTGGATATCAACCAACCGGACCTTGAATACCAGCGCGCGGACTATGATGCGACTCATGTGTTCAACTTCAATGGTATTTACGAGCTGCCCTTTGGCAGAGGAAAGCCGTTCCTGAATTCAGGAGGTTTCTTCCAGCAAATCTTTGGTGGCTGGGTACTGACTTCGATCCTGCGAGTCGCGTCGGGAGCACCTTTTTCCATTCTCGATACGCGCGGCACACTCAATCGCACGGGCAGATCGTCACGGCAAACCGCGATAAGCTCCTTGAGCAATGAGGAAATCAAAGATCTGATTGGGATCTTTCGCACGCCTGACGGCGTCTTTTTCATCAACCCGTCAGTAATTAATCCAGCGACCGGACGCGCGTCCGAGGGCATTGGCACCACACCATTTAGTGGGCAGGTCTTCTTCAATGCCCCTCCGGGCACTACGGGTACGCTTGAACGAAACTTTTTGAATGGTCCATTGTTCATTAACTGGGACGCAGGGCTGATTAAGAAGTTTCGGATATCGGAAGATGTGGAATTTCAGGTAAGAGCAGAGGCGTTCAACGTTCTCAACCGGCCCAATTTCTTCATCGGAAACGTATCTTTCACTCCTTCAGGAACGAGCTTTAACATCAACTCGCCGGATTTCGGGAGGGTCAATACGACCTTTGATCCACGGATTATTCAGTTCGTCGGTCGCCTGGAGTTTTAGGCTTTGTCACGCTGATTCGTTCCGGGGGCGTCTGCTAAAAGCGGACGCCCCTTTTTTTGTTTTGGCGGGAGCGCAATATGGGTTCACCGGGCTTTGCCCGAAAAGTCTGATTTCTCTGTGCAACCTCTGTGTCGTCTTTGTCTCTGTGGTTGTTTTTTACGCTGATCCTTAACCACAGCGGCACAGAGGACACAAGAGATTGCACAGAGAAGAAGTCCGATCAGGACTTTCGGGCAAAGCTAGTTCAGCGTTTAAAGAATGAGCGGTGGGGCCTCCCCAGATGGCCCACCGCTCTTCTCGCCATATGGCTATGGCACATGGGAGGTCAAACCCACACTTGCATCTTAGAGTGAAGGTACGTTTGAAGAATCAGGATATTCACTCACGGTACTTAAGTAGAATCACTCATCTTCTACATCATCTGTAAGTTCTGCCGAACTGCAATAGTTCACATGAACCGTTCCGATTCGCAACGGCGTAGCAGACACGGAACCAACCCCATAAGCGTTAATAACTCAACACCGGGTCATTGTGGCAGCAGGCGCAAACTGATTGCTGGCATTTCGCTTGCTCGAACGTTAGATCATTTGTGATGAAAGGAACAACAGAGATGGCTAGCAAAGCACTGATAGGTCGGTTGGCAAAAGAATCTCTTGCCATGATGATGATTGGAGATGCGTTGGTGACGTTGGTTGATCCTCAGAGGCACTGCCGCTTATGGATGAAGGGGCCCGAGAAATGGCGACAATTCGTAAGTGTGTTTGTGCAGCATCCCGGGATTACGAGAGGACTTGCTCTTGGTGAGCTTGGCCTGGGAATGTGGCTCGCTGAAAAACAAAGACCGATGGGAACTTCATTGATGACGTATGAGAGCGGCTCAGGAGCGACAAGTTAGGAAGTTAGGATTTTCAAGGAGTGTTTCAATGCCAAAGGCGAAATCCAAACAACAACAGATGGCGGCAGGCGCTGCGTTATCGGCAAAAGAAGGCGAACGCGCTAAATCTTCACTCAAAGGTGCATCGCGAAGCATGTACGAATCGATGAGTAAAGATGACCTTAAAGAGATGGCCAGTACAAAGCGCAAGAATCTTCCGAAAAGGAAGAAGTAGTTAGACGCGCCGGCAGTCGTCGTATTCGTCAAGGCACTTCATAGCCAAGAGCTCTCACCTGAAAATCAAACTGCCGCGGGTCTTGAGTGAAGAAAAGACCGCCTTTCAACTCAGAGTGCGAGGGCAAATAGTCGAGTGTGGTATGGCTGGTTTCGACCGCTGTGTCTGCCCCACGCCTCAACTGTCCCTCGATAACCACTCCTTCAGCAGTCGAACCGCCCTGGTTAACGGCATTGAACTGGACCAGGTATCCATTTTGCATTGGAACGACTGAGATTACGCGAACTGTTACTTGCGGTGCGGATACGTCTCTCCAGATCGCCTTATAGACCAAAAGCCCAAGTGCCGCGGCAACCAGCACGAAGCCGACGCCCGCGGCCATCCACTCGAGCGTTGGTATCTCGCTGTCCTCTTCTTTTCCAGCCTCTTTCCCGTTGCTGGTATGCGGATCATCATCGTCTGCGTGAGCAAATTGAGCTCCGGTGAGTACTTCTGGGTCCGCTTGTTTCTTCTGCTCCGTGATTGCAGTTCTCCTTTTAGATTATCAACCTGGCTGCCGCCGCTCCGACTGCCGCCGGAAAGCCGAGCACGACTGCGGCGGCGATGAGTTGATGGAGAGTGAGTCCATCGCTGCGTCCAAAAGTCCAGAGAACGTAAAGACTGATCATAAGAGCGATCGCATACCCACTGATAGTGAAGCGAAGAAAGACACTCCAGAAAGGTGTGCCTGCGGGGACTGAAACCTGTCCGGTAAACTCTAACGAAAAAACAAATGCGTGCATAATGAGGAGCGAAGCGAGCGCCAGCGTCAACATGTGCCAATCGGTCATCTGCTGTGCGATCAAAACCACCTCCTCGGTTGGAGCAATGTTAAGCGCGAGGAATAGTGCGCCCACGGCCATGATGAACAGTTCGTCGCCATACCTTTTGCTCCGATCCTTCTCCTTCGGCTCTCCTCCAAACTCACTCTGGGCCAGCATTGCTCCGATGCTCCCCGGTACGGCTTGAATCGCCACTTTGCCAACGATGTGATCGAGTGGCATCGCTGGTTGAATAACACCGAATAGAAGAAGCGCTGCGGAGGCAGCAACAAACGCGACTCCGTAAGCGACGAAAGCGTCCAATAGGTCGTCCTTAAACCCGAACGTATCTTCGAACCCGATGTAATGAGAGAGGGCGATCAGGAGTGGGATGTTCAGAACCACGAAGAGTGCAAGTCGAAAATCGCTGATGTGACTGCCGAGGTACCACATCTCCATCGTCATCATTAACGGTAAGGAGAAGATGACGGCGCCGCCGAAAGCGCGTGCCAGACCAATTGCAAATTTCGTGTTGGGGCTTTGGCCGCGCTCATCGCCGCGTCGCTGGTTAGACTGAGAGCGCGGCTCGCCTAATGCTCTTTTTGTTGGTTCAGTCACCATTCCAGTCAGTCTTAACGTTTGGATTTTAGCGCCATTAAATAAAGGACAACGGTCACAACGAGGCTATCGCCAGGTTAGTCCGGAGTTCAAACGCGAGTGCAGATCCATCGCTGTACTGCTGCAACACTGGCCCACTTTCTGTAATGATGGCTTCCATAACGCGCTTGCGCTCGTCATCGCCCATTGCTTTACCAGCAGTACTCATACCGACAAACGCCATCGTGTTCAAACGAATGAAAGGCTCACCGTCATCGAACCGTATCGTGCGCGATATCGTCTTTACCTGAACATCTTCGAAGCCTGCATCACGGAGCAGGTCTTCAAGTGAAGCAGCGTCGCCGAAGCTGTATCGCTGATCAGCAATGGCTCCGAGATGGCGCTCGGCGACTCTGCGCAGTTCCCGAAAGAATGGGATCTCATCGTCCGCGCGCCAGGTGGCGATCGCCAGGCGCCCGCGCTTCGAAAGTGCCCGTCGCATCTCGGTTACCGCACTTGCCTTGTCAGGAAAGAATTGAAGTCCCTGCTGGCAAACTACAACGTCAAACTGCTCTCCTTCATGGAGAGGCAGGGAGCTGGCGTTGCCTTCACGCCAGTCGATATCGGGCGCCAGGGCGCGCGCAACGGCAAGCATATCCGAGCTGACATCGACGCCGACGACATGTCCGGTGCCGAGCCGCTCTTTTGCCACGCGCGCGACGATTCCTGTTCCACAAGCCACATCGAGAACGCGATCGCCTGGAGACAAACGGACCTCATCGAGCGTCAATTCGGCCCACGGGCGAAAGAGTGGTCCCACAAGCCACCGCTCGTACATCTCCGGAAAACTTGCCTGGTTCATGGCGTAGCTTGGCAGTGTCACACGTTAGCTCCTTCCGATCAGGGTTGCGCAATATATCACTTTTCACGCGTCTCCTTGGAGTGCGGCGGGCTGGCGCCGCTTTGTTCTCGATTTTCGTGATCAAAGGCCAAAGCGGCGCCAGGCCGCCGCACTCCAACGAGGTGCATCGGGTAGGACAGACCTATATTACCCGCCCCAGTCGATAGCATCTTCAACGTTCATTGAGGTGCTACGACGCGCATTAGCTGCCCGCATAACCAACCACCATAAGTTCCAAGCGCATAACCAAGTACGGCCAGCAGCACACCAACCGGGGCCAGCGCCGGATGAAAAGCGGAAGCGACCACCGGAGCCGAAGCCGCGCCTCCAACGTTTGCCTGGCTGCCGACCGCAAGAAAGAAAAGCGGCGCTTTTATTAACCAGGCGAGCAGCAACATCGTAACGGCATGAAAGGTCATCCAGATCGCGCCTACAAGAAAGAGCGCCGGCTGATCGAATACCGCCAGGATATTCATCTTCATGCCAATAGTCGCAATCAGCACATAGAGTAGAACCGATCCCAGCATCGAAGCGCCCACGCCTTCAAGAGCTCGAACACGCGACGACAGCGAAAGCAAAAGCCCACCCGTGGTTGCGAGCACCACAATCCAGAAAAATTTGCTGGTCA
The DNA here is from genome assembly GCA_025922875.1 of Pyrinomonadaceae bacterium. GTDB lineage: Bacteria > Acidobacteriota > Blastocatellia > Pyrinomonadales > Pyrinomonadaceae > PSRF01. Next base: position 10,871 of record JAICGZ010000091.1, on the reverse strand, counting down.
AGCTGAATTGGGCCAGGCCAGGAGCATTACGCTCGATGCGTGGCGCGATCAGGTCTGCGCCAAGATGTGAAACGGCGGTAACAACAAAACCTACGGCGAGGACGGTGATCGTGTCCTTAAGTGCTGGTATCTTCGCGATGCGCGCTCGGAATTCCTCAACCTTGTTTTTGACTTCATCAATCGCTGACGTGTCAGCACCCACTCTAGTATCGATCTGTTTTGCGCGGCCCGCGGCAAAAAGAAGACAGGCCATCCAAACGTTTGCTACGAGCACGTCAACGGCAATCATCACTGAAAATAATCGATCGCCAACCTCGTACACTTCTTTCATTGCAGTCTGATTGGCGCTGCCGCCAATCCAACTGCCCGCGATTGTCGTGAGACCACGCCAGACTGCTTCTGGTCCTTGTCCTCCGACCAGCTCCGGATTGATGAACGACACGATCAAAACCGCGAGTGGTCCACCAATGACTATTCCCACGGTTCCGCCGAGAAACATGATGACCGCTTTTGGTCCCAGGCGAGCAATAGCCTTCAGATCTATGCTGATGGTCAAGAGCACGAGGCTCGTCGGCAACAAGTACTGCGACGCTATCGTGTAGAGCCTCGAGACATCACCGGAGTAAAGACCAATCGTGCTGAAAATTGACGGCAGGAAGTAACACAACAGCAGCGGCGGAATGTATGTGTAAAACTTTTTCCACAGCGGAGCTTCGCTATGTGCGGTAATAAAAACAAATGCGAGAATCGCCATCAGGATCCCGAGAACAATCGCATCATTCGTGATTAGAGGTGTCATTCAGTAGTCCTGCTCTCTTAAATCGTTTTAAGGTACCTCTTTAGGAGAAGAACTCTCACGCAAAGGCGCAAAGGCGCAAAGCGCTGCCGCGTTTCCAGGGTTTTCTTTGCGCCTCATAGGTCTCAAAACTTCACGGGTAACGCAACTAATCCTCTTAAGAACATACTGGGCCTCCAGCGCAATGAATGAGCAGAATTTTTCAACCGAAGGTCTGGCAAACGCCGCAAGAGAGTGGTGAACGCAATATGCGCCTCCATCCGCGCCAAGGGTGCTCCCAAACAAAAGTGAATGCCTTGTCCAAATGAAATGTGTTTGTTTGGGTCGCGACTGATCCGTAATTCGTTCGGATTGTCGAATACGTTTTCGTCGCGATTTGCAGATCCAATCACGCCCAGAGTCATCTCTCCCCGCGGGATCGTAACGCCATGAATCATTGCGTTCTCTCGCGCGTACCGTTCAGTGGTCATCAACACAGGTGAAGTGTAACGAAGTAGTTCCTCAATCGCAGGCTTTACCAGTGAAGGCTCGCTCTGTAGCTTTCTCATCTCATTCGGGTTCTCTATGAGGGCAAGGGTTCCGTTGCCGATCAGGTTCACCGTTGTCTCATGTCCCGCAATCAATAACAGGAATACCATCGCCAGCAATTCATCTTCGCTTAGCTTATCTCCTGCCTCCTCCGCTTTTATCAATGCAGTTACTAAATCGTCCCGAGGATCGCGACGACGCAGCTTGAAGAATTGGCGGAGATAACGAATAAACATCCAGACCCCCGGAAGCACGCGCAGCGTCGGACTTGGAGAACTCAATGATACAACTGCCTGGGACCACCTATGAAACTTATCATGGTCCTTCGCGGGCACGCCCAGAATCTCGGTGATTATCGTCATGGGCAAAGGAAGCGCGAAGTCGCTGATCAGATCCATTTCACCCGTCGGGACAACGCGATCGAGCAACTCGTCCGCAATGGCCTGCGTGCGTGAGCGCATTTGTTCGACCAGACTTGGTGTAAATGCCTTGTGCACTAGTGAACGCAGCCTTGTGTGATCGGGTGGATCGAGGTCAAGCATGTTTCGCTCCAGCGGTCGAAACATCGGCGGCGTCCAGGGCAGTTTGCGCAGTTGGTCCTTTGTCAGTGCACTGCGACGGTTTTTAGTGAATCGCTCATCGCGGAGAAGTGCAGTTACATCGTCATAACGCGTGAGGAGCCAGACGACTGTTTTGTCGGGCAGTGTCGTGCGGTAGACGGGTTCAGAAACACGCAAGTGCGCGAGGAAGGGAAACGGATCGGCTTTGAATTCCGCGGTAACGATGTTCACTGGTTGAGGTGCATTCATATTGATTGGTTGAACGCTCCGGTTCACCTCCACTTGGTTAAAATCTCTTCACGCTGAAAATTCTTCAGGTTAAGCCTCAGTAGAAAAAGCACCAACAACACGACGACAACGCAAGCGATAGCTACGGCGGTCATGCTTATCGTCAATACTTTTCCGAAGATTCCGATAAGGATCATGAACGCCGGTACAATTACCAACCCAGTAAATTGATTCGCCGATTGCGGATCACTCATCTTTGCGGAGAGCCGTATCGCGGCTAACACCGAAGCCATCCCCATCAAAGGAGCGAGCACGAATACACCAATGAACCAAAAGCGCTCGGGAAGAAGAGCCGTGTCATAGCTTCCCCATGTGATCCAATTAACGATAACGGCGGCAAGAATCGCAGCGGCCCATGTCAGAATGATGCTGGGCGCCAGCGAAGCGAGCAGCTTTCCGATTAAAAACTCCAAATCGGTGATCGGTGTGGCGAGAATCGGTTCCAGCGTTCGCTGCTGCTTCTCCGCCACAACTGAGAAGGCGGCGGAGATTGAAGATAAGCCTACCGGCAGAATCAAATAAAACGACACCAGGCTTCGCATGAAGAACCTGGTAATCGCTTCATCAGTTTGCATGTGGGCGAACTCAGGTGTGTTCTTTACGGTGCGAAGAATGGCAAGAATGGCGGGATCGTTTTGATCGATAGCTACGATCTGCGGTGAGAAGGCTGCGAAAAGTACGGGCAGGATCACCGCAATCGGCGGCAGCACGAGGTACACCGGTAGAACGAATTTGTTTTTTCGAACTTCGCGTAATTCTTTGCGCAAGAAAAGCAAGCTAACGTTCACCTGTCCACTCCTCCCTTGCCGACACATTGAAGGTAGATCGTTTCGAGATCTTTGGCTTGAGGGCGAACTGCATAAACCTGCGCCTCACTATCAACTAAAACTCTCACCAGATCGGGAACGTTGATCGCTGCATTCTCCACCTCGAATACATATTTCCCGTCTTTACCCTCAACACTTTTAACGAATGGAAGTTTCGTTGCAGTTAGCTGACGATCGCCGAGCGGTGCGCGGAATTCGATTTCAATTGGTGTAGTAACACGTGCACCGGATCGAAGGTTCGTAAGAGTATCGCAGACGAGTAGTCGCCGGTTGATGATGCCTACGATATCCGCGAGTCGCTGCGCCTCATCGAGGTTGTGCGTGCAAACCACGATCGTGCGGCCTTCGCCTTTGAGCTTGCCGATCATGTCGCGGACCATGACTGAGGCTTCCGGATCTAAGCCTGCGGTCGGCTCATCCATGAAGATGACCTTTGGCTCATGAAACACAGCCCGAATAATGGCGAGCTTTTGCTTCATGCCCTTCGAGAAAGTTCCGACTAGATCGTTGCGTCGCTCCCAAAGGTTCATTTCACGAAGATGCCCTTGGAGTCGTTGATAGCGGATTGCTTCAGGGATTCGATAGAGTTGAGCGAAAAAGAGCAGATTCTCCCACGCTGACATGCGGTCATAAAAACCAGGCGTCTCGGTCAGGAGCCCGCAAACACTGCGAAGAGCATTATTTGATGGTCCAAGCTGATAACCCGCGACCGTCGCTGTTCCCGTGTCGGGTGCAATTAAACCGAGTAGCAACCGCACGGTGGTAGTTTTACCCGCGCCGTTTGGACCAAGTAGTGTAAAAAGACCGCCTTCCGGGATCTCAAAAGAAAGATTCTCGACGGCTGGAACTCCGTCAAACGAGCGAGAAAGCATTGAGGCGCTAATCAATGGAAGAGTCTCCAAATGGCGGATTTAAGTCATGAGTGATAATACCCAAGTCCCAAGCTACGGCGGGAAAAATCGAATGCTGCACGTCCTCTCGGAGAACCACCCTCAGTTAGAGACGGTTTGCACCCTTTGATGACGTCCAACTGACCTGCTACTTTTACAACGAGGAGCAGTGCAGTTGCAGTTGGATGAAACACGACTAATTCTTATTCGGCATGCTCACGTCGATTCCGGCAAGAATGGGCGAAGAATGTGCGGCTGGCTTGATTTGCCGCTTAGCTCAACCGGTGAATTGCAATTGCAATGTTTGCGCGGCGAGCCTTCAGAATTCAAGCCTGACGCTGTCTATGCGAGTTCATCGTTGCGTGCCCGATTAACCGCCGAGACACTCGCCGCTAATTGGAGGCTACCGGTAACAACCGATCCTGATCTGCGCGAGATTAACTCTGGCGCGTTGGAAGGGATGCTCATCGAAGAAGTGAAGCATCGCTTTCCGGATCTGTGGACCAGAAATGCTTCGCAAGATGACGCTGATTTCGCCTGGCCCAACGGTGAGACTTACAAAAACTTTCGCGAAAGGGTTTTCCGGGCACTCGACCTAATCGCCAGCCGGCATCGTAATGCTCGCATTCCGGTGGTCACGCACACCGGAGTGATCGCACAGGCAGTGGGAGCAATAAAAGGTCTATCACCTGCTGTTTGGGAACACCACAGAGCGGGGCCACTTACTGCTACAGAGGTAATCTGGCGCGATGGGGTGCCGGTTCAATTGCTTTCGTTCAACGTATCCGGTTGGTGGCGAGAATTGTAGCCACACGCCGGATGACACGTTCCCACCCACAGAGGCTTTGCGCCGAGTCGTTCTTCACATCGCTGGAAGACTCTGGGTCACTCAACACTGCGAGATGATAGCGAATGGCGCCCGCAAGCCCATTGCTGGCGGACGCATACCAGTAGGCCGTGCGAAGTTCGGTGGTGATTGTTTGTTTCGATGAGCGTGCCTCAAGATAGGCCCGCAATAGAGTATCGTGGCGACGACGTGCTTCGGGTTCCCAACAGCCCAGCGAATGGAGCCATGAGGCCACATCCTCGAGCGGCGACCCGAATCGAGCTCGAGCCCAGTCGATAAAAGCAATCTCGCCATTCTCAGTTGCTCGTAGTATCACGTTCCGAGAATGAACATCCCCGTGTATGAAAGTGGTTGCCTCCAGCAGCGCCGATCTCAACTTCGGCAAGGCAGCAACAACTCGGCGCAGATCCCCAATCCGGCGCCAGTGACGAACACCGGCCTCGTTGCGTGCATCAAGTGCAACAGCAAGAGTTTCATCGGCAGACTTTGTTAGGTCGCTTTCGTAGTCCCAATCAATCAGCGCTTTTGGGTGCAACTGCTCGCTATCATGTAGCCGCGCCAGCGCTCGACACACTGCTTTGGAAGTAGGAGTTTGCTTCCAGGGCCATTCAGATTGCGGCGTTGCCTCCTCGAGGTACAGATAGTCAGCGTCTTTCGTCACTTCGATTCCAAGTAGTCGCACAGTTGGTGGTGTCTTTGAACGAGTCCACAACTCGCGATAAATCTTCGTTTCGCGTCTCTGCAAGCCACGCAGTTCCTTCACCACAAAGCTGCTGGGCTGTAAGTCCTTCGCCACCCGTGAGCGGAGGCTCGCCCGTACCACACGCGATTCAAGGCCGCCAACGATCTCTTCGAGCGAGAGCTCCAGGTTCTCGACAGGAATTGACCAGGTCCTGGAAGCGAATCGTGTTGCTCGATTAAGCATGAAGGCCATCATACCGGAGTCCCAAGCTGCGGCGGGAAAAATCGAATGCTGCCGCACGATCGGAAAGCAAACAAACTCGGAATCGGTTGTAGGGGTGGCCCTCCGTGGCCACCCCTTTGATCGATGTGAAGTATTTGTAAATATAGTAAATAGTCGTCAACCTATGTTGCAGAGATCTTCTGAGGCTACGATACCACCAGCGTCGGCTGGTCCAATCTCTGCCTGCGCGGCTGGTTCGGTGGCATAAAGTATCTTCAGAAACGGCGGTGCAATTAGTGTAGTTGCCACTGCCATGAAAAGTACGACACCGTAAAGCTCTGGTCCTATTACAGCAAGACTCAGACCAATTTGGGCGACAATTATTCCGACTTCGCCACGCGGAACCATTCCCATTCCCACCTGTGCCGCGCGTCTAATGCCGAGGTTAATGGCTCCCAGGCCGCATCCGAAAAGTTTTGTCGCCACAGCCACTAACGTTACAAGCACACAAAGCACGACCACCGAGGAAGAGCGAAAGACGTCCAGCCTTAATTGCATTCCGATGTTGACCAGAAAAAACGGTACGAGGAATTCCGTCACACCGTTTATTTGCCGGTGCATGTTGGGATGATCCTCGGAGGCCTCCGCCAAAGCCATCCCGGCCAGAAAAGAACCGATGATTGCTGCCACTCCGATGAAGGCTGCCGCTACCGATAAACCCAGGCACAAAATCAACCCAAGAATGAACATCCCATGCCCGCTTCGGAGTCGATCAGCTCTTGGCGCGACGCGAGTAACGACAGGCGCAGCCACGACAGCTATGAAAATCGTGAATCCGATCGCTAATGCAGCGGTCGTGAGTATTTCAACGTAGTTGACCGTGCCGGCGGCCATGCTGGACACGACTGCTAAAACGAGTAAGCCGAGAATATCGTCGATCACTGCCGCGCCTAAAATGATGCGAGCTGTGGGCGCGTCGAGCAGTCCCATGGCTGAGAGCACTCGCGCTGTGATCCCCACGGACGTTGCAACCAATGCGGTGCCAACGAAAAGTGACTCGACAGTGGTGCTGCCCCACGCGATCATTAGCAACCAACCGGCACCGAAAGGAAGCACCACTCCGAGCACAGCCACAATTGCGGCGCTTTTGCCGACCTTGAAAATGGCGGCGGGCCTTGTTTCCAATCCGACGTTAAAAAGAAGGAAGATAACTCCGATCTCGGCAAGTATGCTGGTAATCTCAGTCGGCGCCGCCAAATTCAGCAGGCTTGGTCCAATCAGGATGCCGGCCATAATTTCGCCGGCTACTGCGGGCTGCCGCAGTCTCTCGAATAGCTCGGCCATGAACTTGGCCGCTGCGAGCATTATGAAGAGAGTAAGAAGAACTCTCGTCTCCTCTCCTATCGCAGCTCCGATAAAGTAGTTCATACTTACCCTTTAACTGAAGTGTTGTGTAACTGAGCAACCCGTACTCGCCGCGGTTGACTGGCGCGCAACCGCAGCGAGCAGGATTGCCTATATCTCACCCCAAAGCCAATCCTTTATTCACCGGACCGGCTGAAGAGCGAGATGAGGTCAAATGATCACGTCGTACGGTTTGGTCCGCGAGACTGCGGTGGTTTGATACTCGTCCTTTCACGGTGTTCTTGTCCGCGTCGACTCGAATAAACGACGAGCCAGAAGATTCCGGCTACTGCCATTATGGCGACTAACGTATAAATCATAGTGGTGCTCATTTAGATTTCTCCTCGTTCGCCTGATGAACAGGCGTGAAAATACTTGCGGACGCACGGCACGCGATTCACATTTCATTGCGTTGTCCGCTGAATTAAAGCGAGAGTTGTCTGCGGTTTGTTTAGACTAGACGAGGAGGCGCCCGCCCTGATGGCAGTGACGCTAGAGAAACGGTGAAAAGGGCATCGGGATGGCTGAGTTCAGTAAAGACTCGCGTGTTGTTTGGGAGTACAAAGTTGATCCCGGGCATCACAGCAAGCGGTTGAGCTTGCAGTTCTCGGTCAGCCCTTTTCTGAGCCTGAGCCATCGGAACGCGAAAACTGGATGATCCCTTGGAATGTGAGCGTGAAGCTGTGCCTGTCGTTTGCTGGAGGTTCTCTGCTGCGTAATTCTCCAGCGCCGGCAGCGGCAGGAAGCGTGGCCCGACATTGCTCGACACACATAACGAGAACAGCGCGGCAACAATTACGGAGGCGCGCAAAATCGAAAGTCTCGATGAGATCAACTGGGTCATTGACGGCGATGGAATCTTACCAGAAACGATCTCAAAAGGCCCAAACGGTTTGCCCCAATCTCGACGGTGCGTCGATGCTCTTCAAGCATATCGACACCTACAGGTTCGTTTTATCGAAAAAAGCTTGCGACGTTGGCGACGCGACGAACCAATCGTTGGACGCGAAGGGCAGGGATGTGTTTGCAAGATGATCGGTTCGGCAACGCTTGACTGAAGTGTCAATCAAACCTTAGCCCAGAGATGCGAGCAACTCTTCTACTTTGTGCGTCCGACGCTGAACGCGGTATCGTTGGGCGGAGAAGATGATGAAGCCACATGAGGCCAATCAAGCGTTCTGGAATGCCTCTACCGATTGGTGGAAGGAGAAAGAAGACCAGCGTGGCCGTTGGCTGAAGGCCCATGAAGATCCTACGCTGGTGCTTAGTCCGGCCGAGATGCCTTTTCTCAAAGACATCGATGGGAAAGACGTGTGCGTCCTGGGCAGCGGCGACAACGAAGTCGGTGGTTTCGCGCTTGATTTAGTTTTCGCGCATTGCAAGAACAGGACTCAATTTGCTCGCTTTATATGCCGGAATCACACTGGCGATAAACATCAGCAATAAGAAAAGCGCCAGGGCAAAAAGATAGGTGCTGAAATCTGCCGAAGGCACCTTAAACAAAAGACTGGACAAGCTTCGCGTCAATGCGAACGCTATAAATAGTCCGATTCCGAGTCCGATCAACACTGGCACGGCGCCCTGAATCAAGATCATCTTGATGATGGTTGCCGGCCGCGCACCGACGGCGATGCGGATCCCGATCTCGTGAGTTCTCTGTGCGACGGCTGTTGTCATCACTCCATAAAGACCGACTACTGCCAGTAGCAAACCGGTCGCCGCGAAAATACCAAGCAGGACCACGCTGAAACGGGGTTGCGCCAGCGCTTCGTCGACGATTTGTTCCATCGTCCTCATGTTGTAAACCGGCTGGCTTCTGTCGACGGCGGTGATCTCGCTGCGGAACGAAGCGGCAGGCGGAGTGGCGCCTGAGTTCAGCTTCGCCAAAACCGTCATATTGTGTGAAGGTTTCTGAAAATACGGAATGTACAATTCGGGTTTGGGCTCTGCCTCAATGCTCGACGGCCTAACGTCGCCAACCACTCCGACAATCTGGACCCAACTGTCCTCGCCTTCTTCGAAACGAAGGCGCCGCCCCACAGGGTTTTCGCCGTTCCAATATCGCTTGGCCCCGATCTCGTTAATCAAAACGATCTTCGGGTTACTCCAGTCGGTTTTATTGAAAAACCTTCCGTTCTTGAGTGGTATGCTCATCGTGCGAAAGTATTCTTCAGTGACCGTTCTTCGATCCATTATCAACTCTTCGGCGGCACTAGCCGGACGGCCCTCGATCACGACGGTGCCGCTTATGCCGGTCCCAGCCAAAGGTAATTTGCTTATCGCGCCGACACTCTTCACTCCCGGAAGCGATTGCAGTCGCTGCAACGCCTGATCGTAGAACCCCATCACCTGCTGTGGATCGGCATACTTCGCACGCGGCAGAGAGATCTGCATAGTCAAAACATTCTCCGGATCGAAACCGAGATTGATGTTTTGCAGATGGTAGAAACTCTTGAACATCAATCCACCGCAGATCAGTAACGCGAAACTCAAAGCGACTTGCGAGGCAACGAGAGCACTGCGAACACGATGCTGGCCCGGTCCCGAGCTGGATCCGCGTGCACCTTCGCTGAGCGACTCGGCGAGATTTGTGGTCCTGGCTTGCAGGGCCGGCGCCAATCCGAAGCTGATGCCGGTGAGTACGGAAATCAACAACGTCACTAACAGCACTGTTACGTCGATACTGATTTGACTGGCGCGTGGTATGTTTGCCGGACCGATAGCTATCAATGCCTTGATGGCCCAACGTGCCAGCAGCAGTCCGAGTCCGCCGGCTACCAGCGAAAGCAGCACGCTCTCCGTTAGCACTTGTCGAGCAATGCGCCAACGACTGGCGCCGAGCGCGAGCCGCGTGCTGATCTCCTTGCGGCGCGTGAGAGCGCGACCGAGCAACAGATTACCGACGTTCGAACAAGCGGTGAGCAGTACCAGCGCCGTCGCGCCCAGTAACATGAAGAGCACTGGCTTGACGTTGCCGACAATCTCTTCCTTCAAAGGAATGAGCCGGATTTCATATTGGTCGTTTGTCTCCGGGTACTGTGCGGCCAAACGGCTGGCAATCGTAGTCATGTCGGCTTGCGCCTGCTCGAGTTTTACACCCGGTTTGAGGCGCGCGACTGTTCCGAGGTAGCGAACGTGTCGCATCTCAAGGATGTTGCCACCGAGCACAATAGGTGGTTCAGGCACCTGCTGCTTTGGGCCAACCCAGAGTTCGACGCGCTCCGGAAACTGAAAAGTCCGCGGCATCACGCCGACAACTTCGAAGCTCTCATCGTTCAGCAGTAGCTTGGAACCGATGATGCTGTTATCACCGCCGAAACGGCGCTGCCATAGTCCCTCACTAATAACCGCCAGGCGGTTGCCTGCGCTCTGCTGATCACCTTCGTTGAAAGCACGCCCGAGCACTGGCTGCATCTCGAGCACCTGGAAGAAATTCGGCGAGACCACGGCGCCTTCGATGCGCTCCGGTTCGCCCGCACCGGTGAGATTGAAGCTTTGTCCACTGTAAGCAGTGAGGCCGTCGAGTGTTGTGGTCTGCGTACTCCAGTCCACGAAATCCGCAGGTGAAATAGTAACTTTGGCCATCTTCGGTTCATTGCCCCAGACGGCCACAAGACGTTCGGGATTCTGATAAGGCAAAGGGCGTAGAACGATAGCGTTTACTGCGCTGAAGATTGCTACGGTGGCGCAGATGGTCAGTGCCATAACAATCAGGGCGGTGAGTGTGAAGCCCCAATTTCTTCTGAACATTCTTAAGGCATAACGAAGATCCTGCACCAAAAACTGCATTCAAAACATCCCCCTATATGGTTGTTTTGCTGGAGTGG
>JAICGZ010000090.1 GCA_025922875.1 Pyrinomonadaceae bacterium | reverse complement strand
TTGCTTACCTCGTCCTGATCCCCGCAATCAAGTTCTTTGGCGAAGGATCGACTACGGCACTTACGCCAGGAACAGTTCCCATCAGCGAAATGGGGCCGGATGATATTCGGGGCGCTTATGTGCTTTACATCGGCGCGGGTGCGGTTGCCGCCGGCGGAATCATCAGCTTGATGCGATCGTTACCGACAATCTGGCATGGATTAAGGGGTGGTCTCCGCGATCTCCGCGGCGGGCAAGCTGCGAGTGCGAACCTTCCGCGCACGGATCGAGATCTCTCGATGAAGATTGTGGTGGGCGGCATCCTCGTGCTCATTGCGATGATAATGATACTGCCGCAGCTCCATCTTCAATTTAATTTGCTGGGCGCAATACTCATCATCGCCTTCGGTTTCCTGTTCGTAACAGTTTCATCACGTCTGACTGGTGAGATCGGATCGTCGTCGAATCCGATTTCGGGTATGACCGTCGCAACGCTGTTGCTGACGTGCTTAATCTTCCTGATCGTCGGCTGGAGTGGACCAAGTTATTACGTGACGGCGCTTTCGATCGGCGGCATCGTTTGCATCGCTGCCTCGAACGGCGGCACGACTTCGCAGGACCTGAAGACAGGCTTTTTAGTTGGTGCGACACCGAAGTATCAACAGGTTGCGATTCTCGTCGGCGCGCTTGCGTCGGCATTGATTCTGGGACCGATCCTGCTCCGGTTGAATGAGCAAAGTACGGTGTATGTCCCGCAAACTAGTTTCAGAGCGGTTTCGGGTACTCGGCAACTGGATAGCGCAGCTTTGGCCGGGCTTTCAACCTACAATGAAACGGCAAAACCGTCCGGCGGTGGTAACTTCAGACTTCTGAGGACGGACGCCGCTAACCCGTATGCCGGACTCGAGCCAGGCGAGTATCTCGTCGACGATTCGGGCAAAGTAGTGCACAGAGTTGAGCGCAATTTCCCTGCAACTCTTCGCGCTGATATGTCCAACCTTGGACCAGCAGAGCGACCGAAACAAGCCGGACTCGCCGTGCCGGACACCAACGAGTATCGAACCTGGCACAAGATTGACGAGAGGGATGGACCTCCAGGGAAATACCTCGTTGACGCTCAGGGCGTGCCCGTTTATTACGTGGATCCTGGCATAAACGGCACGCACAGGGTCGCTCCTGACGGTTCGACCGTGACGAAGTACGATGCACCGAAAGCCACGCTGATGTCCTACATCATCAAGGGAATCCTCAATCAACAGTTGCCGTGGGGACTGGTGTTGCTGGGAGTGATGATCGCAATCGTGCTCGAGATGGCTGGAATTCCTTCGCTGGCATTCGCCGTTGGTGTGTATCTTCCGCTGTCGTCGTCCAGTCCGATTTTTATCGGCGGCATGGTTCGTTGGCTGGTTGATAAGTACCTGCGGGTCAAGTTCCGGAACAGGGAATTGACGGAAGAGGAGTTTGTCGCTGAGACTGACAAGAGTCCCGGCGTCTTAATGGCCTCGGGTTACATCGCCGGCGGCGCACTGGCGGCCGTGTTCATCGCTTTCTTTGCCGGTCTTTGGCAGGAGCAAAGCAATCTCATCGAGCATTGGTCAAGAGAAAACAATCCTTTCTTTGCGGGACCGTGGTCCAATGTGCTCTCGCTGCTGCCGTTTGCTGTTTTGGTGATCATTCTTTACCTCGTCGGTCGAGAAAAACTCCTGGCGTCCCGCGGACGAGCGTAGCTCCTCTGGAGTGCGGCGGCCGAGCGCCCCAGTGTGCAGTGATATAGTGATCAAGAACAAAGCGGCGCCAGGCCGCCGCACTCCAAGGAGGCGTCTAATCTCGATGCATCGCCGGATATCGATAGTTGTTTGTTTACTGCTGACTGCCATCCTGTCTGCTGCATCAACCGCGCTCGCACAGGCGCAGCGCTCGCCGACGGAAACGATGCGCGAGTTTTACCGCATGATGCGCGAGAAGAAGTTTCGCGAGGCGTTTGGAATTTCTATTTACCGGCCGGCGATCGAAGGGCTTTCGGCTCAGGAATTTGAAGACCTGCGGCCGGATTTCGAAAAGATGGCGATTGCCGTCAGTGAAAAGATTCCGGCGAAGGTTGATATCACTGGCGAACAGATCAGCGGCGACACAGCAACCGTTTTTGTGAAGGTGCTCGACGCCGATGGAAAAGAAACAGTTGAGCCTGCTTCCCTGATCAAAGTCGATAACAACTGGATCGTCGGCGATAGGGAAAACCTGGAACTCGTTAAAAAAGAGGGCAAGAAGTTCTTCTTCGAAGCCCGCATCAACGCCCACCACAGTGACGTTCAGGACATGATGACGCGTATCTCACTCGCGCAGGTGGTCTATAGTCAGGGTCACAACGGACAATTTGGCAACACCGCTGAACTCATCACGGCCGGACTGATACCCAAGGACCTTGAAGGCACCGACTCGACCGGCTACCGCTTTCAGGTCGTCCGCTCGGCCGACGGCAAATCCTGGTACGCCACGGCTGAGCCGGCCCAACACGGTCGCACGGGCCGTCTGTCGTTCTATCTCGACGCTTCGGGCGTGCGAAGTGGGGACGTCGGCGGCAAACCGCTAGTGGTAAAGAATTAAACTGTTGCGTCCTTCAAGTCAGGTTTTCTAGAATGACTTGGCGGCTGCCCCCAATCGCCTACCGACGTTGTACCCTCCTCAACTGGTCCGAGAACATTAAAGATGTCGGAACTGCCGCGGAGAATCGTGTCACGTTTACGCCGTTTTATTGGCAACCGGCGCCGGAGTAAGCGTGTGCGGGCGCGTTTGACGTTTACTTTGAGTTTGTCGGACCCGAGGGTGAACAGTAACGGCGCGCGGCGTCTTCCTTCACTCGACGGGCATACGCTCGACGTCAGCAGCACAGGGCTGGCATTGGTTGTGCCGGCGATTCGCATTGGCGGGCACTATCTCGCTGGTGCCGACCGCAAACTGCACGTTAAGCTGGAGCTTCCGAGTGGGCCAGTGGAGATGAAGGTGGCGACGGTCAGGTACGAGAGTTTGGAGGATGATACTGGGTACCTGATCGGCGCTCGTATTTTGGAGATCAGCGATACGGATCGCGTGAGCTTCGAGAAGTACGTCGCGAAAGTAATGGCGCACCAGCCTGTCGCTTAGTTTCCCGCAAAGGCGCAAAGGAGCAAAGGGAACTTCTTTGCGCCTTATCTGTGTCTTTGCGTCTCTGCGGGAACTTCTACTCGAAGTGCAGCCAGCCAAACGCCCCCGGCACGTGGAAAGCCGGCTCGGGAGTTCTGGTCGGCCGCCACGCGAGGTAACGTTCGGGTGACTCCGGACCAACGCACCGAAACAAATTCACTCGCCACTCGTCTCCGGCCTCAGGTTTGGGAATAGTCTCGCTCCACGGAATTCTCATCGAGACGAACAATCGTTCTCCCTCCAGTTTTGCGGCCGTCGTTAAACCGGAATCGAGCTCCCAATCAGTCTCTCTCCCTGACTCCGTGAACGTGATTCCGAGGTCAACCCATTCACCGCTGGGCGCCGCCTCAAACTCAAAGTACCGCGAAGGATTTGCCGGATCGGGCGCGATAAATATCTCGCATACATCTCGATCCCACAAACCTAATGTCTTCTTATCGGTCCTTGGATTGTCGGAAACAACTAACGGTTCATGTTGCACGCCAACGAAACGAACATGCAGCGCCTCGCTGGACCAGCAGATCCTCGCTTCCGCATGCCGTGAAGGCATCGCGGATTCACCGGACCAGTAGTGCTCGATCGTAATTGGCTGACATTCGTTCCAGATCTCGTTTTCAAAGTCGGAAACGTCGATGGGCCGGCTCGCGTACCGCGCGACAATATGCATTTATTTGGCCTTTAAACTATTCAAGCAGTCCGTCAATAACCGCTCCGGATCGTCGTTCATAAACACCCGCGCCGTACTACGCTTCCCAAACCTTTGCAGCAGATACTCAGCATCATCGGCCACGCCGCCCGTCCCCGTGAGACAGCCTATGACCTTGCGCTCATCGTGAGCAATCGTGAATTCGTTGAGCGAACCCATCGCACCCGCAACGAAGAGCACGATGTCGCACGATCGCACCAGCACGACGTTTCGGCCCTTCAAACCAAATCCCGTGTAGATGATCGTGTCGCACGCATCAAGCGGTAACTTGTAGAGCTCGACGTGCTCGTGTTCGTTGCTTCCCGGCGAGATCCCGATGTGAAAACACCCGGCGTTATGCGCCGTCTTGCCGACAACGTAAACGATCCCCGTCGTGGCGCCGGTTAAAAGAACGACGTCCTTGCCGGCGATAACACTTGCGAGTCGCTCAGCTTTCTCGACCAGAGTACTCCCCGTCTCCAGTCGCGTACTCTCGGGCGCCGCCGAGCCCATGACTCCGACTTTTATTCGCATGATCTTGTTCACGATCCCACCAACGCTGGGTCAAAAACCAGGTCAGACCCGGCATAAGAAAGAATATTCCGATACCAATCGTCACGATCCGAGGAGAAATACGAAAGCGATCGAGAAGTTCACCAGTGGCATAATTCGATGCTGCCATAGTCAAAGTCAACAACGCCAATTCAGCGGCAAAAACACGGCCGCGAAAGTTATCCGCCACTGATCGCTGAAGCATCACCGTGGAAAAAACCCAGAGAATACTCCCGCCGCAATGTGCGATCCCCAGCACCACTAAGGCAAAAACAAAACTCGTCGCACTGCCGAAGGCCGCATAAAAGACGCCTGCGAGCAAAAACGAGATCCCGATCCAGGCCTGCATGCGGCGCTCGCCTTCGCCCGACATGCGACGCGCCACAATCGGGCCAACAGCCGTTCCTATCCCGCGTGCTGCGAATAACACACCGATTCCGCCCGCGGCGTCCTTGCCGACCGGGAAGATCTTTTCGCCAAAGACGGCCAGCAAGGTGAGTATGCCTCCGCCTATTCCCCAGGCGGGTTTGACCAGCAACAGAGCCAGCACGCGCGGCCGATCCTTAACGTATTTGATCCCTTCGATCGTTTCAGTTATTCCCAGCAGCCGTCCAAACGAGAGTTTTGTTCGTTCACGTTTTCTACGCTTGGTGACGCGGATACGGGCAATCAAAACCGCCGAGAGGAGGTAGGTGGCTGCGTCGAGAATGAAAGCGACATCGGTTCCAAACCAACTGGTTATGAAACCACCGATTGCTGCTCCGAGCGTGAGCATCACCGACCACGTCACCGAAGAGATCGCGTTCGCAGCGACGAGTTCTCGATCTTCGACGATCGATGGAATCGCGGCCGTCTTTGCCGGCTCGAAGAACGTTGACAGTCCTAGCTGAAAAACTGTCAACACATAAACCATCCATAACTGATCCGGGCGACGCACAAAGAGGAATCCCAAAACGACAATAGCGCGTAACACGTCGGTCACGATCATGATCCGTTGCCGGCTGAACCTGTCAGCGACAACGCCGGAGATCGGGCCAAAGAAAAAACTCGGGACAAAGCGCGCGACCAGAAGCAGTCCGACGTCACGACCTGATCCGGTAAGTTTGAGGATGATTGTGTAGAGCGCGATGGTGTCGAACCAATCGCCCATCTGGCTCACGACCTGCCCAAGCCACAGTTGCCGAAAGCTGCGATTTCTGCGCAGCAGATCGATGTAACCGATTTGTGTAGCCATGGTTTAGTAGCGACGGATTATCTCATACAAACCTGACCGAAGTTTTCAATCTGACCTGTCAGATTGGAATGAACTGCCAGCAATGCTCGCAAACGCACAGTTTTTTGCGCGGCACACGAGTTGAGAATAGGCATGACGCGGCGCAGAAGCCTTTTGGTTTCGCGGGCTCTCCGCACGGAGTCCGTAGCCGCAAAGTTCTATGACACCCCTTGATTCACCCCCAGCGCGGCAGCTCTTCCGACAAGGGCTGTCACTTGCCCAATTTGCCGGAGACAGAACTGAGTTGCTCCCAGTTCTGTCTCCGGTAACTTCCCTGCGTGACTCACTTGTTCATTGGTGGGTTACTAATCAACTGTGGTTATCCTGGTCGTTACTCGTAGTACCACTTGCGCTTGAAGTGAGCTTTGGGACTTTTCTTCTTCCATACCTGATTCTCGCTCCGATATCGATACTCGCGACTTATTTGATCTATCGCAGCGCGCGAGCGCGTTTGCAGTCAAAGACCAACGAAGTTGAAGCGCTGAGTCAGCTTCATCTTGCAACTGCGGAAGCGCTTGCAACCGCGATCGACGCCAAAGATCAAACAACGCATTGTCACGTGCGACGCGTGCAGATTTACGCTGCGGGCATGGGCGAGGTGTTTGGACTCTCCGCTGATGAAATCGCTGCGTTGAAGGCAGGTGCGTTGCTTCACGACATCGGCAAGCTCGCCGTGCCGCCGCATATCCTGAACAAACCCGGACCGCTGACGCCGGCTGAGTTTGAGAAGATGAAGATTCACACAGTCGTGGGAGCACAGATCCTCGGCCGTGTTGATTTTCCTTATCCGGTCATTCCCATCGTCAGGCACCACCACGAACAGTGGGATGGCCGCGGTTACCCCGACAAGCTGCGTGGCGAGCAGATCCCGATCACCGCCCGCATAATTTCAGTTGTCGATTGCTTTGATTCGATTCGTGAAGATCGACCGTTTCGTCGCAGTATGACGCGCGACGAGGCCACCGCTTTGCTTCTCAGAGGAGCGGGAATCCATTTTGATCCGGTAGTCGTGGAACAGTTCATCAAACATTTGCCACGATTCGAGGCGGAGATCGAAAGGCTTGGGCTACAACACCAACCTGCAAACTACAACACTGAGCCGCCTATTCAACTCAGCGACGTTGATATGATTCAAACTCGTGAGCGCGGGTCTTACATCGCTTACGATCAAATCAAAAAAGCGCACCGCGAAGTTTATGCCCTCTACGAGATTGCTCGCACGTTCGGGACGTCTCTCGACGTCGAACACACGCTCGAGATCCTGGTTGACAAGGTAGGGCACGTGGTCCCGTTCGATACCTGCATCGTCTATTTCTACGAGGATTCCAAAGGTTACGCGTCCGCCCGCCACGTCGCCGGCAAGAATGCGCAGAAGCTGGCTTCAAGATGCATCGCACTCGGTGAAGGAGTCACAGGTTTCGCGTTGGCGAATCGTCAAGCTGTTAACCAACTCCATCCCAGCCTTGATTTCATAGACATAAACCCGGGAGCCGGAATCAAGTATCGTTCGATGGCATCGTTGCCGCTCTTTAAGGATGATGTTTTGCTCGGCGCGCTTTCGGTCTATTCGACTGAGCTCGAACAATATACCGACGACCACATGCGACTGTTGGAGACAGTCACGCGGCTCGCTTCCGACGCGCTGGGAAATGCGATGCAACATGCGGAAGCGGAGTCGAATGCGTTGACTGATCCGCTCACGGGATTGCCAAATGCGCGTTACCTGGCGTTGCGTTTTGAAGAGGAGGCGGCACGCGCGCGCCGTACGGATCGGACTTTCCAGGTCGTGATGATGGATCTGGATGAGTTCAAAAATGTGAACGACACGTACGGTCACAAGGTCGGGGACAAGATGCTGCGCGAAGTTGCGCACATCATGCAGGGCCAGTTGCGCGAATATGATTTTCTCGCGCGTTACGGTGGGGATGAGTTTGTGGCACTCGTGCAGGAGGTTGTCGGCGCGCAGGTTGAGGAACTGTGTGCGCGTATCGAGGCCGCTGTTTCGAAGTTCTCCCTGCCGGTCGGCAGAAACCGTTTCGCGCGTGTCGGAGTCAGCGTGGGTACGGCGACATTTGGGATTGATGGAGACACGTTGGATCAACTGGTGATCGCCGCCGATCACGAGATGTATCGCGTGAAGTCGGGCCACCGACTTGGGCGTGCGATTCCGGAATCGGAATTCCGCACTGAAATCAATCTCTCGCAAGTCTAAGAAAATTTCTCGCGCAAAGGCGCAAAGTCGCAGAGAAGGCGCAAAGAAAGACTGGTTATTCCGTCTTTGCGCCTTTGCGTCTTGCCCTTTGCGCCTTTGCGCGAAACCCTCTTTTTGAACGAAAATCTTGACATATTCCTCACTCATCGCTTTCAATCAAAATGGTTGAAAGCATGGTTGCTCCCGCCGAAAATCAAAACGCAACACTCCTAATAGTCGACGATGATGCCGCTACCCGCGAAAGGCTCCGCGACATCTTCGAGACTGCGCAGTATCGTGTTGTCACCGCCACCGAAGCCGGTTCCGCGCTTCGTGTGTTGCGAGGTGTGCGCTGTGACCTCGTGGCCCTCGACCTCGAGATGCCGGGCGTTGACGGCCTCGCGTTGTGCAAGCTGCTTCGAGCCCAACCCACCACGAGCAAGCTGCCGATCATCGCGCTTTCGGAGAGCGACGACGAAACGCGCAAGGTGCAGGCATTCACCGCCGGCGCGGACGACTACATCACCAAACCTTCCACGCCCGGCGAGCTGCTGTCGCGTGTCAGTCTTCACGTTCGCACGTCGCAACGGGAGTGGGCGCTCATTGGCAGTAATCGTGAGCTCAGGTTCCTGTCCGATATCGGTCGGGGACTCTTGCGCGCATTGGAACCGGAGCAGTTGGTCAGACGCGTTGCCGGCGCCACATACGAAGCCCTCGACGCATCGCTTTGCGCTGTGTACGTGACGGTCGGTCGAGACAAGCACGCCTTGTGCGTCTTCGATCGAGAAGGTACTGCCGACGACGTTTCAATACTCGATAGCGAGGCTCTGCAAAAGTGGCTACGCTCGGCTGACTCCGCAAACTCGTTACTGATCACCGAAAAAGATTCCTTCCTGCTTCAGGATGATATCCACGTCACCGAATACGTCTCACCATTTCGCTTTGCCGGTCGCGCAAAGGGCGCGTTGATCGTGGCGTTCGATCGTCGTGAAGAATGTGGTGAGACCGAGAGACGTTTGATCGACGCTGCCGCGCAACAGACGTCTCTGGCGGCGCACATCTGTTCGCTCTATCAAGCTGCGCGCGACACGTCGTTGAGTCTTGCGAGACAAGTTGAGGAGCGGACCGCCGAGACTGAAGCGCAGAAACGATTCATTGAAGCGATTGTCGACAGTCTGCCGCTCTCGCTTTACGCGATCGATCGCGAGTATCGAGTGGTTGCATGGAACCGCAACCGCGAACTCGGAGAACTCGGCATCCCGCGTGGCTCGGTTTTAGGCAGGAACGTTTTCAACGTCCTGACACGGCAGCCGCGCGATATGCTGGAAGAGGAATTCGCGCGTGTGTTCGAGAGTGGTGAGATCGAACGGATCGAACAGGAGACTCCATCGCCAAACGGTGAGATCCGTCACTGGGTGATCAGCAAGATCCCGATGTGGACCGACAACAGCGGACAAGTCACGCATGTCATTACCGTAGGCGAGGAAGTCACGGATCGAGTTGAAGCGCATCGTGCCATCGCACGTGCCGAGAAACTTGCCGCGGTTGGACGTTTGGCAGCAGGAGTAGTGCATGAAATCAATAACCCTCTAGCAACGATTTCCGCTTGTGCTGAATCACTCGAAGCGCGAGTTAATGAAGGGGCGTTCGATGGTTCGTCGTCTCTCGAAGATCTGCGTGAATACCTCGGTTTGATTCGCAGCGAAGCGTTCCGGTGTAAGAGCATTACGATGGGCCTGCTTGATTTCAGCCGCACGCGCAATTCGGACCACGTGACGATTAACCTGGCGGACGTCGTTCGATCGGCGGTGCGTTTACTTTCACACCAGAAACGAAGTCCGGCAGTCGATTTCAACATTGAAATAGCCCACGATTTGCTCCCTGTTTCCGGAGATCCCGGTCAGTTACAACAAGCCGTGATCGCCCTCGCAACGAATGCACTGGATGCAATGGGCGACAGCGGCGTGTTGACGATCAACGGGCGCAACGACGGCGATAAGGTCGTGGTGGAGGTCAGCGACACAGGCGTCGGAATTCCGCCGGAGAACCTTCCCAAGATCTTCGAACCCTTCTTTACGACGAAAGAAATTGGGAGAGGAACAGGTCTCGGACTGGCCGTATGTTATGGTATCTTAACTGAGCACGGCGGCACCCTTGACGTGCAATCGACCCTGGGGGCGGGCACCACTTTCACGATCTCCCTTTCCGCAGTCAATCTAAGCGAGGAACAGACAGTTTGAGCGAGCAACAGCAGCAGGCACGAATTCTGATCGCAGAAGATGAGGCCAACCTGCGCCTGGTTCTGCAAAAGGAATTGGAGCGGTTGGGTTACCGCGTGCAGGCCGCGCCGGATGGTGAAGCCGCGCTGCGTCGTCTCGAGGAGAGCAACGTCGATGTTTTGTTGTGTGACATAAACATGCCGCGCATCGATGGCATGGAGCTGCTGCGACGCGTTCATCAACGGCCTAATCCGCCGGAAGTGATCATGTTGACGGGACAGGCGACAGTCGAAACCGCCGTGGAGGCGATGAAGCTTGGCGCTTACGACTACCTAACCAAACCTTACAGCATTACAGAGCTTGACGTGCGCGTGAAGCAAGCCGCGGATAAGCGACGGCTGCGCGTTGACAACGTGCGACTGCGAGAACAGTTAGCGCGGCAGTCGGCGCTGCCCGAGATCGTCTCAGTGTCGGAACTAATGAAAGAGGCGATCCGTCTGATCGAGCGCGTCGCGCCTTCCGAAGCGTCAGTGTTGATTACGGGAGAATCAGGAACAGGAAAAGAGTTGGTAGCGCATGCCATTCACCGCCTGTCGAGCCGCTCTGAAGCTTCGTTTGTGGATCTGAACTGTGCTGCGTTCCAGGAGTCGTTGCTCGAGTCGGAGTTGTTTGGTTACGAAGCTGGTGCATTCTCCGGAGCGAAGGGTAGAAAACTTGGTCTGATTGAACTCGCTGACGGCGGAACGCTTTTTCTCGACGAGGTAACGGAACTGCCGGCACAGTTGCAAGCGAAACTTTTGCGTGCGATAGAGACGCGCACATTCTTCAGGGTTGGCGGCGTGCGCAAGGTTGAAGTGAATGTTCGCATCGTCGCAGCTACTAACCGGAATCTCGATACGGTCGTTAACGATGGCGTGTTTCGATCCGATCTCCTGTATCGAATCAACGGTTTTCAGATCAGTCTTGCACCGCTTCGTGAGCGACCTGAAGACATCCAACCACTGGCGCGTTACCTGCTCAAACAGATTGCCGGTACTCATCCGCCGGAATTGACTGAAGAAGCGTTCACTGCGCTGCGTTTGTATAACTGGCCCGGCAACGTGAGGCAGTTGAAGAACTGTTTGGAACGTGCAGTGATCCTTTCGAACAATGGCCGGATTACGCTGTCGGAGTTGCCGCCTGAGGTTACGAGGCCGGCGATTGCCGCGCCCGTGTTGGCAGGGATTGCGCCGTCAGCGGCTGTTGGTGACAGCGGTCCTGTTGCTCAAGCTATTTCATCCGCGCCGGGTTCGCTAAGGGAAGTGGAGCGGCAACAGATTCTCGCCGCGCTCGAACAGACTGGTTGGCACAGAGGCAAGACCGCCGAGATCCTCGGCATCTCCCCTTCCACGCTCTATCGCCGCTTGCGTGATTACGATCTCGAACGAAGACGTTAAGTTTTTAGTTTTTTGCGATCGATCTTGCCGCGATCGTTTTTGGGTAGGAAGTCAACGAATTCAACCCAGCGCGGATATTTGTAGATCGCGATGTGGTCTTTCACAAACTGCTTGATTTGTTCAGCAAGCTTGTCGCCGCGCTCAAATCCCTCACGCAACACCACGAACGCTTTCGGCTTCACGAGCCCTTCTGATTCGTGGCCCACGACGGCACATTCCAACACCGCCTCATGCTGTAACAAACAATTCTCGATCTCCGCAGGCGCGACGTACACGCCCGAAACCTTTAGCATGTCGTCAGTGCGGCCATGGTACCAATAGTAGCCATCTTCATCGACGTGGAACTGATCGCCCGTGGTGCACCAGTCTCCGGCAAAAGTCTCTTTCGACTTCTCGTGTGCGTTCCAGTAGCAGAGCGCTGCGGAGTCGCCTTTGATTCGCAGTGTTCCCATTTCACCGGTGGCGACCTCTTTGTCTTCTGCATCGACAATCCTGGCTTCGTAACCCTCGACGATTCGGCCGAGACTGCCCGGCTTAATGTCACCCGGCCGGTTGGTGATGTAGATGTGAAACATCTCGGCCGATCCGATGCCGTCGCAGATACTGACGCCAAAAGCGTTCATCCAACGTTCGTACAGTTCTTTCGGCAATGCCTCGCCTGCCGAATAACAGAAACGCAAACTGGAAAGATCTTCCGCTGAGGCGCCGGGCACGTTCAGCATCGAGTTGATCATCGTCGGGACAGTCGTGAGAATCGTAGGTCGATAGCGCTTGATGACCTCGAACATCTTTTCCGCCGTCGATCGTTCTGCGAAGAGCGCTGTTGCTCCACCAACGGCGAAAGGAAAAAGTAAATTAGTTCCGGTGGCGTATCCGAAGAATAGCTTAGGTACGGAGACAGTCAGGTCGTCAGCGGAAACACCCATCGTTGCTTTCGCGAACACTTCCGTGTTGAACGGCAGATCGTGTTGCAAATGGACCGCTCCTTTAGGATGGCCCGTCGAGCCTGACGTGAACAGCCAAATCGCGATGTCGTCGCGGCGCGTGTCGGCCGGTGAACACTCCTCAGGAGCGTCGTTTATGGTTTGACTGAAACGAGCCCAATGGAAGTTCTTACTCTCAGGCAATTCAGACTCGTCGCCTACCACCAGCACGCTGCGCAAGTAGCGGGCACTTGCGGCCGCTTCGGCAAATGTTTTCAGCAGTGACTCGTGAACAATTGCGACTCTCGCGCGCGTGTAATCGAGGTAGTACTCGTAGTCAGCAACCGGCAGCAGCGGATTGACCATCGTGATCACTGAACCAATACGCGCCGCGCCAAACCACGTCCATACAAACTCCGGACAATCCGGCAGGACCAGGAGCACTCGATCTTCTATATCCGCGCCCAACGCGCGCAACGCGTTTCCCGCTTTGTTCGAGAGTCGCGCGACTTCGCCGTAGGTCCACTTTTGATCTTCAAAATACAGGCAGACCTTGTTCTCTCGGCCTTCCTCGAGATTGTGATAGAGGAAGTAGTCGGCCATGTTGAACCGTTCTGGAAACACTATGAGTGCCTACGCTTTCTTGCTTGCCTGTGACTGAAAAACACTTTCCAAATACTTCGCGAGCGACGCTTCGTCTTCCGGACTGCTCGAATTGAACCGCACCGCAAAACCGATCTCCGTCGCCTCGTTAACAACTTCACCCCAGAAGTTGACCGTCTGTAGATTGCTGAGCTGAATCTCCAGCCACACGAGCTCTTTTACTTCAACCTTTCCTCCGCTCAATACAAAGCATCCGTTCCGGCTGAGATCGGTGACCGTGGCATTCTCGCGTGAAACTACACCTTCCCAACGGGCCGTCAAATTCACCCTCGCACGCGGCGCGGATCTTCTTTCTTTCTCCATTAGTTGGCCTTATGCGGGAGGCGATTACTTAATGTGCAAAGGGACAACTACCTTCACCATGAGTAGTATCGAGGTAAGTCCGTGCTTCCCAAAGTTCGGGAAAGAATTTTTTGTCGAGTGTGGTCCTGAGATAACCGATACCTTCTGAGCCGCCGGTTCCGCGTTTGGCGCCGACCATGCGCTCCACCATTTTTATGTGATGTGAGCGCCAGAGCGAGAAGTATTCGTCGTGTTCGAGAAGGGCTTCAGCGAGTTGAAACTCTTCATAACGCTGCTCAAAGTGAGTTAGTACTTCGAGCACGGCCCGGGTGCGTTCGTCATACGCCTTTTTCTGTTGCGCTGAATCGGCATCAGCAGCGGTTAGCGGCGCTTTTAGGCCACGGCGTTGAAGCACGCGATAAAAACAGTCTGGCAGCGACGGATTGGCCATTCGTGCCTCCAGGCGTTTGAAAGCAAACTCATCACTCGCGAATTCACGAAGGATGTCCTTGTCTTTCAATCCCGACGAGAATTCGATCTCGCGAAATTGCATTGACTGAAAACCACTGGCTGGATTCAGTTGATCGCGAAATGCGAGAAAACTAATCGGCGTCATGCTCTCGAGGATATGGATCTGGTCCACCAGTAACTTTTCGATATCCACTACGCGCGTTATAGCGCGAGCGGCCGCAGGCACGCGATCTTCTTCCATGAACAAAATCGCCGCATCGAGCTCGTGCAGAATCTGTTTGAACCAAAGCTCATACGCCTGATGCACGGTTATGAACAGCAGTTCGTCGTGATGCGCGGGTGTGGACAGGCAATCCTGAAGGTTAATTAGATCCTGGACACGAAGATATTTGTTGTAAGAGAGCGGCGGATTGTCGCCGTAATTCTTGGACATTAAAATGCAGCTCCCGCCGTCTCATGTTCTCGGTAACTTTCTGAGTCGCCGATCTTCTTCATTTCCTTGATCACGAGTTCCAACTCATTGTCAGTCGTGTAGAAGTGAGGCGAGATGCGAATACCGGCGCCCGGCCTGTAGTCGATAATAAACTCGCGACGAATAAGTTCCTTTGCGATAGCGGCTGCGTGTTCGTGTGCGACAGTGACGGTTCCGCCACGCCGCCTGACATCCTTTGGACTCGTTACTTTGAAACCAGCTTCCTCCGCGAGATTGATCAGGTAATCAGTTTGCCGCATGCTCTTTTGCCGGATCTTTTCGACACCGATCTCATTGATGATCTTATAGCCCGACTCCGCCGCGTACAGCGCGGGAATCGCAGGCGAGCCGTGCAGGAACCTGGTGATGTTACTTGCGTAACGTAATTCGGTCTTGAACGCGAATGGAGCCTCATGGGCCATCCAGCCCGTTGTTTTGGGTTCCAATACGTTCTGTAAATCAGGTCTCACGTACAGGTAGCCCGCGCCTGGTCCACCACAGAGCCACTTGACTGAGCCTCCTGTAGCAAAGTCTACGTTCAAGTCTTTTACACTGAACGGAACAGTACCGGCGGATTGATAAGTATCAAGCACCACCATCGCGCCGACTTCGTGTGCGCGGTCAATAATTGCTTTCGCATCCTGCAAAAACGCGCTTTTGAAAAGAACGTGAGAAAAGGGAACCAGCAGCGTTGTCTCGTCTATCGCTGCCAGCATTCGTTCCAACGGCACGGTAATACCGTCGTCGGATTTAACTATTTCAATTCTAAGCTTGCCGTCACGAGCATGAGCCTCGTAGACGTACATTACGGAAGGGAAGTTGAGTTCCGAATAAACGATCTTGTTTCGCTGCGGTGTCGGCTCGAGACATGAGATGACGAGTGATTGGCAGACGGAGACATTCTGGTGCATGACGACGGTGCCGGGGTCGGCGCCGATGATGGGGGCCACTTCATCTCCAACCGTGACCGGCATGTCCCACCAGCCTTCGGCCCACGCACGCACGCCTCGCGTAGCCCAGGCGTCTGCATACTCATGAAGCCGCCCATACGTGGCTTTGGGCATTGCCCCGAGACTGTGCGAGATCAGGTAAACAGTCTTTTCGAGTATCGGAAATTCACTTCGCCACTTCAGTAATTCATCAGACAAACAGGTCGTCCCTCCTGACGCTAACTGTAACAGATTACTCATATCCGCGTAATCCGTGTAATCTGTGGAAGCACCATGTGGAAGTTTCCGCGTCCAATTAAACATAAAATACCTGAAGCTCGCTGGCCGGCAGCCGAGGAGGCAGAACGTTCGATACTGTACAGTCCGATCGCGATTGGCAGTCTTGAAGCACGCAGCCGAACGTGGGTCCCTGCGATGGTGCCATGGCGGGCCACTGACGATGGCTTTGTCACGCAACAGAACCTCGACTGGTATCGTCGCTTCGCGGAAGGACGGCCGGGAGTTCTGGTGGTTGAAGCGACGGGTGTGCGCGATATTCCGAGTGGTCCTTTGCTTCGCATCGGCGATGATCGTTTTATCCCGGGGTTACGTAAGCTTGTAGACGTAGTGCGAGAAGCGAGTGAGGGTCAGACCCTGCTCTTTATTCAGATCATCGATTTTCTCGCGGTGAAACGGCGACCGGAAAAATCGAAATACTTTCAGCGTTTCCTGGAGGTTGATGAGCATCACCGCGGCGCGCTTGCGGAAGTCATGAATGACAAGGCATGGCTTACGGCTCACGATAATGCGTTGCGCGAGTTTCTTTTGAATGCGGGTGATGACGTTATTACCGCCGTGCTGAGGCCGCGTGAACTGGAAGCATTGGAGTTTGGCTATCGCGAGCGTGTTACTGACATGCACTTGAGACACATTCGCGACCTGCCTCAGGAACTGCCCGGGATCTTCGCCGCTGCTGCCGATCGTGCGCGGGAGGCTGGGTTTCATGGAGTTGAGCTCCACTACGCACATGCCTACACGATGGCTGGTTTTTTGAGTGCGCAGAACGATCGCGCGGATGGTTACGGTGGAACGCGAGAGAATCGCGTTCGCTTGCCGCTCGAGGTTTATCGAGCGGTGCGCAATCGTGTGGGTGATGATTACGTGGTTGGCGTGCGGTTTCTGGCTGACGAAGTGATTGCGGGAGGCAGTCGAGTCGAAGACGCGATTTACTATGCCCGCGAGTTTGCTCGTGCCGGGTTTGATTTCCTGTCGCTATCGAAGGGTGGCAAGTTCGAGGATGCGCAGCAGCCGAAGGTGGGCCAGGCTGTCTATCCTTACACCGGTCAAAGCGGATATGAATGCATGCCCACAGTGCTTTCCGATGAGATTGGTCCATTTGGACGAAGCGTTCCGCTCGTTGCTGCGATCAAGCAAGCGATCAATGAGTCTGGGTTTTCTACACCGGTAGTCGCCACGGGCGGGATAGCAACGTTTGAGCAGGCTGAAGAAATCTTGCGTAAAGGTCAGGCTGATATCGTTGGCATGGCACGCCAGGCGCTGGCCGATCCGGATTGGTTTATAAAGGTGAGACTTGGTCGAGGTGATGAAGTACGTCGTTGCACTTACACGAACTATTGCGAAGCATTAGATCAGGCGCATCGACCTGTTACGTGCAAGTTGTGGGACCGCGTTGATCTCGATGAACCAGGTATTGCGACTGTTGATGACGGACGGCGCCGTTTGGAGCCGCCGCATTGGGCCACGGATTAACGCGGATTTCTGGCGGATTCGTATTGTCTGATGAACTCAGGGTCGCGTCGTTTTAAATCCTCATACGTTACTCGCCCGCTTCGCGTCATCAGCGTGAACGCAAGTTCCAGAGGACTCAGCTTCATGTAGCTTGCTGCATTCTCAAACCAGATCATGCTTTCAAACGCGGCTGCCTGGTAGTCTTCAATTATCGGACGACGTTTTGCAGCGAAATGCGTGAGCGCCTCACGAACACTTGGCGTTTCGTGAAAAGATTCAGCGAGCGCGATCGCATCCTCCATAGCGAGCTTGGTGCCTGAGCCGATGGAGAAGTGTGCCGTGTGCAACGCGTCTCCGATCAGCACGACGTTATCGAAAAACCAGTTCTTGTTTTTCACCAGCAGAAAATTGATCCACTTTGAATTGTTCGAAAGCAGCTTGTGTCCACCCAGATCGGCGGCGAAGACCTCACCGAGATATTCGAGAGTGTCATTGCTGCTCATGTGTTTGAAACCTGCTTTGTCCCATGCCTGCGGATCGCACTCGACAATAAATGTGCTTGTGGTTGGACTGAATTTGTATGAGTGCGCGGCAAACACTCCGGCATTGTTTTCACGAAAGGTCAGCGTGAGACCGTGGAATAGTTGATTAGTCCCGTACCAGATGTATCGATTAGTACGCAGATCGAGCTCAGGCTGCAACTGTTCTACATAATGCAGCCGCACTGTGCTGTTCACTCCATCCGCAGCTACCAACAGGTCGCAGTCGTTTCGCAGCGATTCGATATCATTAATCTCGGTCCGAAACTCAATCTCGACGCCCAGTTGCTCCACACGTCGCTGGAGGATCTTCAGCAACTGAAGCCGCGCAATTCCCGAGAAGCTGTTGCCATGAATCGAAACCTTCGTGTTTCGATGTACTACGTCAACATTGTCCCAGGCTGCGAATTCCCTGGTGATCTCTGCGTGCGACGCCTCATCCGCCGCGCGTAAATTTGCGAGCGTTTTCCCGGAAAAGACAACACCCCAGCCAAACGTATCGTCCGGGCCATTGCGTTCATAGATCTTGATCTGATGCGACGCACTAGCCTTCTTCATCAGGATCGCGAAATACAACCCCGCCGGCCCACCGCCAATGATGTTGATGTTCATATCCCGGAGTCTTCTTGAACCTGAGCCAGCGCTTTGTCCAAGAGATCGTTGAGTTCAAGCTTCTCGGCCCAGGCGCGCAGGTATTCTATGTCTAAGTTAGACTTGGATGTTGCCAGGACGCCGACGATGTCATTCCATTGAGTATTCGAAGTTTCATTCCCAGCCCGGTACCATTGCAGCTTCGCCAAAATAGTGTCTTCAGCCGTCGCAACGTAGACGGCTTCATCTCTGTCCGGCGAAATCCTTCTTAGTTCCCGGCGATTGAGCTGTGCAACTGCAAAGTCGTCAAACTTTGGGACAAAAAAATCCACCTTAAAGACTGAATCAAAGTGAATGGCGTTAAATGATCGCCGGTGAGCGACCGCCTCGCGAATCGCGTGCTCGTCGACATAAAAACTGTTCCGCAAGGCCTCGAAAAGCGGACGAATCTGTTCTGTTTTGATATCTGCCAGAATATCGATGTCGGCTGTCGAGCGATACATTCCGTGTATCGAACTCGCGAAAGATCCAACCAGGACGTAACGGATGCCGGCATGGTCCAAAGTAGCCGTTACCTGTGACAAAACTGAAAGTGGAAGATCCATTAAAATTCAGAAGCCTTCCGTTTTTGGATCGAAGCCGTAGGCGCGGATGACGTCTTCGCGAGGAAGTACGCGAGCGATAAATCTGCGTCTGATCTCATCTTTATCAGCTTGAGGAAAACGATGATGCAGATCCGCCAGGATCAGTTGGCGGGTAGCATCGGTTAGCGCAAACGCCATCGAAAGTCTCTGCTCCGGTGATAATCGTCGCATCAATTCGAAGTGTTTCGCTTGCGCCTCCGGAGTTGTGTCTGGAGATAATGGCTTCATAGTCAGGCTTTTGTTTGCTCCTTTAAGAGCTGTCCGGCGATCACGAGTTTTTGAATTTCAGACGTGCCTTCGTAGATGCGCAAGGCGCGGACGTCGCGATACATGCGCTCGACGACAGTGCCACTTACCAGTCCGGTGCCGCCGTGAATTTGAACCGCACTGTCGATGATTCGTCCGGCTGCTTCAGTCGCAAATAGCTTTGCTTCGCTGGCTTCTCGAGTAAACCGCCCGGCGCCCGTATCTCGCGCGTAAGCGGCGCGATAGACAAGTAGCCGCGCGGCGTCGAGTTCGGTGATCATGTCAGCCAGCTTTGCCTGGACCAGTTGATGTTCGGCGAGTAAACGCCCGAATTGTTTGCGACGCGACGCATAGCGAACTGCCTCGTCGAGCGCGCGGCGCGCCATGCCGCAGGCTGCCGCGCCCACGCTCGCGCGAAACGTGTCGAGTGTTTCCATCGCGAGTCGAAAACCGTCGCCCTCGTTTCCAACCATATCCTCAGCCGGCACGCGGCACTCGTGGAAAGCGATCTCACCGATCGGATGCGGCCCCATCAACGGCGTGCGTTCGACCACGCTGAACCCTTGCATCCTCGAACCAACCACAAATGCGGAAATCATGGGCCGCCCGTCTTCACGTGTGGCAGTCTTAGCAAAGACGGTGTAAACGTCAGCGATGCCGGCGTTTGAAATAAAACGCTTGCGGCCGTCGATTATGTACGTTTCACCATCGCGGCGAGCGGTAGTTTGGATGGCTGCGACATCCGATCCGGCTTCAGGTTCGGTAAGCGCGAAGGCAGCGATGGCCTTGCCATTCGCGGCGCGTGACAGCCAAAACTCGCGAACGTGATCCGGAGCAGCCTGAGCGATAGCGTAAGTACCAAGACCCTGCATGACAAAAGCCAGGTCGGCGAGCGCCGAAGAGTAAGCAAGTTCTTCACGAATCAAGCAGAGCGAACGCACATCGATCTTCGACTCTGCCACTGCGTACTTCAGAATTCCGGCCTGCGCGAGGAGATTTACAAACTGTCGCGCGGTGCTCTCTACATCCTCTTCCGTCGCAGCGCGTGGCTCTATCTCGCGCGCGACAAACTGCGCGATACCGGCAGCGAGATTGAGATGTTCAGGCGTTAAAAATGGAAGTTGAGAGATTAAACGATCCATGTTTATGTCAAAGTTTGTGCCGTTCGTGCTCTTGTGGCCGACGAGATTCACTGAAACTTCGCCGGACGCTTCGCAACGAATGCTTCGTACGCCTCGCGATAGTCCGGATGCTGCATGCAGATCGCTTGCGCCTGCGCTTCGCTTTCCAGTGCTGCTTGCAAGTCCATATCAAGCTCGCGATTGAGCATCTCTTTTGTCTTGCCTAAAGCGAAGGCAGGCCCGCGCGCGAGTCGTTCTGCGAAGTCGCGCGTGGCTGTGGCTAATTCGCTTGCAGGCACGACGCGATTGTAGAGTCCGATACGTTCAGCTTCGGCGGCGCTAACGAAGTCGCCCGTGTAAAGCATCTCTGTAGCTTTGGAAAGTCCCACAACCCGCGGCAAGAGATACGACGCAGCCATATCCGTGCCGGCCAGCCCCACCTTCACAAACAAGAAAGCTATTCTCGCTTCTTCGCTCGCAATGCGAAGATCAGAAGCAAGCGCGATGCATGCGCCCGCGCCCGCCGTCGTGCCGTTCAAACTTGCAATCACAGGCTTCGGCAGACAACGGATGTTCTGCACCAGTTCGCATGTCATGCGAGTGAACTCGAGCAAG
>JAICGZ010000089.1 GCA_025922875.1 Pyrinomonadaceae bacterium | reverse complement strand
GAACGCTTCGGAGATCTTTTTGGCCCAAACGGTTTGCGACGCTTGTTGCGCGACGGCGCATCGTGGACAAATTCCAACTACGACCATATGCCGACCTACACGGCTCCGGGTCATGGGACTATGATGACCGGGGCTTATCCGGCTGAAACGGGCATCATCGGCAACGACTGGTTGGACCGGGCCAGCGGCAAAAGGATTACGAGCGTTTTCGATGATTCCGTGAAACTACTTGGTGGCAGTCCAAATGCCGCCGGCTCGAGTCCGAAGCGTCTGATGGCTTCTACAGTTGGCGACGAACTGCGCCTCGTCACTAATGACCGCGCGAAGGTGATTGGCATCTCGGTCAAAGATCGTTCAGCCATTCTTCCTGCCGGTCGTCATGCGAATGCCGCGTACTGGTTCAGCACCACGTCGGGCAACATGGTGTCGTCCACTTATTACTTCAACGAATTGCCGGCGTGGGTGACTACTTTTAATAACGGCAAACCCGCGGACAAATACTTCGGCGCAAAATGGGACCGGCTGCTCTCTACCAACGATGAATACACCCGGCGTGCCGGGCCGGATAGTCCTTCCTGGGAAAACGTTGCGAGTAGTACCGGAGACACCAACGCTTTTCCACACACGGTCAAGGGACGCGTGACGGCACCCAGTCCCGGCTTTTACTGGGCGCTGGACTACTCGCCGTTCGTCAATGACATACTTCTTTCCTTCTCCCAACAGGCAATCGTCAACGAGCAACTGGGACAGGATGACGACACGGACGTATTGAGTGTTAGCTTTTCAGGGAACGACTATGTGGGCCATCGGTTTGGACCATACAGTCATGAAGCGATGGACGCCGTACTACGGGTCGATCGGAATATTGCAGCGTTGCTCGATTTTGTAGAGGCTCGCGTGGGGTTGTCGAACACGTTGGTGGCGTTCACTGCGGATCATGGTGTATCACCGATTCCAGAACATGCGGCCGCCCTCGGGTTGGGCGGAGGGCGCGTGAAGTTCGCGGACGTGATGGGCAAAATTCAGGCGGCGATTAGTGCACGTTACAACAGCCAGGGCAAGTCGCCTGATCCGTCGGCCGATTACCTGCTGAAGTTCAACGAAGCTGGGACGCCGCGCGAGTGGTTCATTAACAGCACGATCTATTTCAACTATGACGCGTTGAGACGCGATGGCGTGAACGTGGAAGAGTTTTCGCCAGTTGTCTGCGCCGCAGCGCTGACCGTTTCCGGAATCGCGCGGTGCTTTACTCGCGTGCAACTATTACGTGGCGCTACGTCGATCACCGATCCCATTGAGCGACGCGTGCTACACGGGTTCTATCCGTCGCGTAGCGGCGATGTAATCCTCGTAGCCGAACCTTACAAATACCTGGCCGAAACGATCACCGCAACTCACGGCTCGCCCTATTCATACGACACGCATGTGCCCATGATCATAATGGGCGCAGGCATCACACCCGGTAGGTACTTCGAAGCGGCAACGCCTGCCGATATCGCGCCGACGTTGTCCGTACTGCTGCGCATAACGCCGCCGAGTAATGTGACCGGGCGCGTCCTCATCGAGGCGCTAAAGAAGTAGTTCCCGCAAAGGCCATAGGAAGACGCTGGTTCTCCTTTGCGCCTTTGCGGGAAAAAAAT
This sequence comes from Pyrinomonadaceae bacterium, assembly GCA_025922875.1. GTDB lineage: Bacteria > Acidobacteriota > Blastocatellia > Pyrinomonadales > Pyrinomonadaceae > PSRF01. The sequence continues at coordinate 19,172 of JAICGZ010000089.1, read as the reverse complement.
CTCAGCGCTTATAACGTCTAGCATACTCAGGGATTCCGATCCCCTCCGGCAAGCGTGGATCGTTAATCGGCTCGCCTGCCTCGAGTTTCAACGGAATCACTCCAGCCCACATCGGCAACGCATAATCTTCCTCATCATCGAGCGGTGGACCAGTGCGAATCTTTGCCGACGCCTCCACGATCGGCATCGAAAGCACGGTCGTTGCTCTCATCTCCTGCTCTGTCGGTTCACGCACATCCGCCCATCGTCCGCGAATGATGTGTTCTGACAAAGCAACGAGCGCAGCTATCTTTTCCTCCCGATCATCCACCAATGTCGCGCGACCAAAGATCACTACCGAGCGATAATTCATCGAGTGGTGAAACGCGGAGCGCGCGAGAACCAGCCCGTCGATAATCGTTACCGTGACGCACGCATCAACACCACCGGAAAGCGTTTTCAGCATCCGGCTGGCCTGAGAGCCGTGGATATAAAGCTTGTCATCAACGCGCGCATAGCCCGTGGGAATGACAAAAGGCTGCCCTTCAGGCGCAAAACCAACGTGACAAATGAATCCTTCATCGAGAATCGCGTAAACAGTTTCGCGATCGAAGTGCCCGCGTTTGGGGAGGCGTTTAAGTTTCGTGCGATCGGTTTGGGGTAGTGTCATGATGTGAATTATTAAATCAGATCGCGTATCATCCGCGTCAATCTGCGGCTCGAAATCTGACGCGTCTCGAGGAGAAAAACATGCATTTCCGATTACCCCTGCTCGTTATCTGTCTGCTCGCTGCAACTACTTTTGGACAGAATGGCGGTACGCCAAAGTCACCATTCGAGGAAGCTTTTTCGCGCTTGGAATACCGCAGCATCGGCCCCGCGATTATGGGCGGACGCATAGCGGATGTCGAAGGCGTACCGGGCGATCCAAACGTAGTCTACGTCGCCAGCGCATCCGGAGGTCTTTGGAAAACCACGAACGGCGGCACCACGTGGAAGCCGATCTTCGAACGGCAAGGAACAATTTCCATCGGCGACATCGCGCTCGCGCCGAGTAACCCCGAAGTGATTTGGGTCGGAACGGGGGAATCAAAGGTTCGAAACAGCGTTTCGTTCGGCGATGGTGTTTACAAGTCAACTGATGGCGGCAAGAACTGGCAACACATGGGTCTTAAAGATACCGAGCGCATCTCCGCGATCGCGATCAATCCACAGAACCCGGACATCGTTTATATCGGCGCGCTGGGACACGCCTTTGGTCCAAACGAAGAGCGCGGCGTGTTCATGACCACCGACGGCGGCAAGACATGGGCCAAGACGCTCTTCATCGACAATCAACACGGCGTCGCGGATCTCGAGCTCGACTCAACAAATCCAAACATTCTCTACGCGGGCATGTGGAGCTTTGAGCGCAAACCATGGACTCACCGCAGCGGCAGCGAAAAGGGCGGCGTCTACAAATCTATTGATGGTGGCCGCACGTGGAACAAGTTGACCAACGGTTTGCCAAAACTTATCGGACGAATCGGTATTCGCGTCGCACCGAGTAATCCCAACGTCGTTTACGCAATCATGGAGGCCAAGGATGGGACGCTCTATCGCTCGGATGATCGCGGCGAGACTTTCAAGATGGTCTCGAAGCAAACTAACATCGTCTCGCGCGGTTTCTACTACACACGCGTCCGCGTCGATCCAACAAACGAGAACCGCATCTTTGCTGTCGCCTCCACTCTTTTCACGTCAGTTGACGGCGGCAAGACGTTTCGCTCCATAACGAGCCGGAGCCACATCGACTTTCACGCGCTCTGGATCGATCCAAAGAACCCAAAACGAATGTGGCATGGGCAGGACGGTGGCATCGGTGTGAGCCACGACGGCGGCGAATCGTGGGAAGCGGTTTACAACATCCCCCTCGGCCAGTTTTATCAGATTCATGCAGACAATCGTCTTCCGTTTTACTACGTGATGGGTGGCTTGCAAGACAACGGCTCGTGGTCAGGCCCAAGCCGCACGCGCGAACCCGCCGGTATCATGAATGACGATTGGCGCATGGTCAGCTTCGGCGATGGCTTTTACGTCGTCAATCATCCGGACCATCCAGACTTGTATCTTTCCGAATCGCAGGGTGGCGACATCGTTTGGACTGATTTTCGTAGTCGCGAGCAGCAGTCGATAAATCCATGGGGTCGCGGCAGTGGCGGCGGGCCGGCGGCTGGTCAGAAGTTTCGCTTCAACTGGAATGCGCCGATTGTGTTTTCACCACACGACAAGACGACAGTGTTCTTTGCCGGGAATGTCGTGTTCAAGACTCCCGATTTCGGTAAAACCTGGGAACAGATAAGTCCGGATCTGACCACGAACGATCCGGAGAAACTTAAAGATGCCGGCGGTCCAATAGCGATCGAGAATTCGACTGCCGAGTATCACTCAACGATCATCAGTATCGCCGAGTCGCCCGTTCAGAGAGGACAGATCTGGGTGGGAACTGACGACGGTAACCTGCAACTCACGACCGATGGCGGTAAGAACTGGAGCAATCTGATCAAGAACGTCTCGGGCGTCGGCGCGAACTCCCCCGTCTCGCACGTCGAACCATCGCGCACCAACGCGAACACAGCCTACGTCTCGTTCGACCGGCACATGTTCGACGACTTCCGCCCTTACATCTTCAAGACCACTGATGCGGGCAGAAGCTGGACCAACATCTCCAGCAACCTGCCTGCGAAAGCTTACGTCCAGGTCATTCGCGAGGATCCCAGGAATACAAACCTGCTCTACGCCGGAACTGAGCTCGGGCTCTTCGCTTCTTACAACGGCGGCAAGGATTGGTTAGCGTTGAATCTGAAGAACCTGCCGAACGTTGCGATCCACGATATCGTCATTCATCCCCGTGAGAACGATCTCATCCTCGCAACTCACGGCCGCAGCATTTGGATCTTTGACGATGCTACGGCAATTCAGCAAATGACGCCGCAGATTCTCAACAGTAACGCGCACCTGTTCTCCGTGCGGCCCGCGCTGCGATACACGACTCGCTTTTCTCGTTACGGTATTGGCGACAAAGTGTTCACTGGTCCAAATCCGCCGGCGGGCGCGTTGATCACTTACTACCTGAAAGACAAACTCGACGAGAAAGCCACACTCAAAGTTCAGATCTTCGATCGCTACGGAAAGCTCGTGCAGGACATCGAGCGTCCATCGCGTGAAAAGGGTTTGAATCGCATTGCGTGGAACCTCAGGCTTGGTGGTCCGGAAGTGCGTCGTCCACCCACCGAGGAGCAGATCGCGTTCGGCGGCGGGCCGCGTGGTCCCCAAGTTTTGCCGGGGGATTACACAGTGAAGCTGACTGTTAACGACAAGGTTCTCGAAGAGCGAGTGGTAGTGAAACTGGATCCAAACATCACCACACCATACATGGAACTGCAAGAGACGCTCGAGATGCAGGCCACGCTGCGCGATATGCAGTCGACGATCAATACTTCGTTGCGGTTTTTGGATAGTCTGAAGGAGCAACTCAAGTCAACCCAGACAACGATGAAGAACTTGAGCAAAGAGCCGGACAAGGATCTGATGAAGGCGCTCGAAGACTACATCAAAGAAATTGACACCCTGGAAGATCGACTCTCTTCTCGCAACGAGGGACTCGGTTTCCCGGGCAAAGATCAAGTGGCGGATAATATCGGAAACCTGTTCTTCTCACTTGATTCGAACTTCGGTCCGACACGTGGGCAGCGAGAATACTTCCTGGAGATCCATCCTGAGTATCGCGCTCGAGTTGAAGAAGTGAATAAGTTTTTGCGTGAGACGCTGCCGCAGTGGAATGAGAAGCTGCGTGCGTGGAATGCGCCAACGCTGACTACGCGCAAGCCACTCGAGTTTTGAAGAAAGTTTTCGCAAAGGCGCAAAGGGCGCAAAGAAGAGGCTTTGCTCCTTTGCGCCTTTGCGGGAAACTAGTTCGAAGCCAGTGCGGGTCCGCGGGTCAGGCGGATGTTGCCGTTAATCCCCTTCGCTGTAATTCCACTGCCGCCAGTGCCGATGCGCGCCCAGTAGGCGCCTCGCCTACTCTTATCAACTGTCACGTTCGGCAAGTCAGAGACGACTCGCCCGTTCATACCTTTAGTTTCGAGGTCGGCATTCACATCCGAACTACACTGCAACTCGATGTTCCCGTTGACACCGCTCAACGTTACGCCCTCAGGATCGAGCTTTTTCAAACCCACTATCACGCTGCCATTGATGCCCTTGAAGCTCGCCCTTCCCGTCGCGCTCGCGATTTGTACTCTGCCGTTAACACCTGATACTTCCACCGCACCGTCGACGTCGCTCGAAACGACCGCGCCGTTCACGCCCTTCGTATAGAGTGAAATCTGCCGCGGCAGTTGCAGCCGAACACGTTCCTTCGTCCTCGACCCAAAGAACCGGGAAAAGAAACCGCTGTGGTCTTTTTCACCTCGGATTCGCAAACTATTCGCGTCCGCTTCGATAGTAATCTTGCGGCGATCGAGTGCTTCCTGGGATGACGCGGTGCGTTCGATGAAAACCTGGGCTGTCTTAGTGTCGGATGTTTCAATCGTAACCGGACCGTTTATTCCGGCCACTTCAACGCGTGCACCCGGCGAAAGCTCGTGACTTTGATGAATGTCGTCGCGCACGTCGCCTGCATTCTGGTGCGAGACGATTCCGGGAAGTTCCACACTCCCGCGTGAAGCAGACCGAACCACCACGCCAGCGACGGCTGCAAGAGCGACCAGGACGATTAGTATCAATAAGCGTTTCATATTTTCCTGCCTCAAAAAAGGTTTGAAAAATTTTATGTTCTCGGTCTTTAACGAGCGGCGCCGGAAATTTGTTTCGCTCGATTTTGAGTAAAGTCTTGACATCGAGTTTGGCGGAGACATAGAGTCCCCGAACCATGCGAGACAGGGATTCGAAGGATCTGAAAGTACTTCTGGTCGAAGACTTTGAGGACACACGTCTTTTCATGCGCCTCGAACTTGAAGAGCAGGGTTTCATAGTTTTTGAAGCGGAGAACGGCGAGGCCGCGGTCGACGCGGCCATTCGCGAGAAACCCGATGTGATCCTGATGGACCTCACGCTGCCACTCATGGACGGCTTCGCGGCGACGAAATTGATTCGCCAGGACGATCAACTCAAAAACGTTCCCATCATCGCCGTCACCGCGCACCAGGAAGACGACTTCCGCTCCGGTGCAAAAGCCTCAGGCTTTGACGCGTTCGTCACCAAACCTATCGACGTGAATTGGTTGAAAGATTTAATCGCCGGTCTATTAACCTGAACCCTGTTTTTCCCGCAAAGGCGCAAAGAGCAGAGAAGGCGCAAAGAAGGACTACTAATGTCTTTGCGCCTTTTCTGCTCTTTGCGCCTTGGCGCGAAATTAAAATCGAGCTTCGATCAGCCCGTCGAAGGCTTTGCCGTGCTTCTTCGTAAGCTGAGGATACGTGGCGTGCTCGGCCCGCAACCCTTTCAACCCGAGTTTCCGCTCGACCGCCTTGATCTCGTTTGCCCTTCCCTCGATCTCCATAAACAACCCGAACGGCAACACATCGATCACGATCTCCGCCTTCCCCAGCCGCCAGGTCTGCCGGCGTTTTTCGTAAACAAGCGCGGGCGTAAAACCGAGCGCCTCGAGAATCGCCTCCATCGCTTCCGGATCTGCGATCGCCGTCTCCTCTTCACGCTGTTGCTTGATAGCTGATGAGCTGGGAAGGCGTTTCTTGTACGTCAGTGTCGCATTGCTCCCAACGCGCCTGAGTCGCAACACACAAGTACCACTCTTCAAGACCTCGCCATCGTAAAGCGTGTTCTCCTCAAACTCTTCTCCTTGCAGACTCGCACCAACTTCCGGCAAACGCTTGAGCACCGCATCTCGCTGCCGTTTAGTCAAGCGAAACTTTTTCTCGACTTCGATCATGCTTGTCTTGCCCAGCGCAACGCTTCAGGTATGGATACGCGCTTGCCGTACATCAACATCCCCACGCGATACACCCTTGCCGTGATCCACATGATCAGCAGCACTGTGCCGAAGCCAAGCACTAACGACAAAGCGATCTGCCAGAACGGTGGGGTCTGTGTGACGATACGCACCAGCATTGCCACCGGCGCGGAGAATGGAAGCATTGAAACATAAAACGAGAACGGCGAGTCAGGACTGCGACTCACCGGCAGGAACAAGTAAAAACTGACCACCAGGATGAGGATTATGGGCATCGCCAACTGCCCGCCTTCCTGTGCCGTGGTAACCATCGATCCGACCAACGCATAGATCGTTGCGTAGATGAAGTAACCGAGCAGGAAAAAGAGTGCGAAGTAAATGTAATGTGAAAACGGAATGGTCGGAATAGTCGCTCGTATGCCTCTTCCGGCGAGGACACCTACGCCGTACAACGCAAACGCGCTGAAGGCTATTCCCCAAATCGCAAGTTGAGTCAACGCGACCAATGAGACACCAACGAGCTTGCCCATCATCAATGTGAATGGTTTCACTGATGAAAACAGGATTTCAGCGATGCGCGTTTCTTTTTCTTCAATCACTGCGCCAAGGATCACCTGACCGTACATCAGGATCGCAAGGTACATCACGAACCCGACACCGAAAACGAGCGCAAAGCTGCCGCCGGAATCACGTTCCGCTCCGGTGTCGCCGATCTTGACTGCCTGCAACGCCACCGGCCTGGAAAGTTCAAGCCTCGTCTTCGGATCGACCTTCGCTTCGATCAGGCGTTGTTCGCGCACGGCGCGATTCAATGCCTGCTCGAGCACCCTTCGCGAGAACACATCGCCCGGATTGCGATTACGAAATTCGACCTGGCCATGCGCAAGGAAGTCAGGTGGCAGAATTACATAGCCATCCAGTTCCCTCGCCCGCAAACGCTGGTCGAGATCGGCCCTTATCTGTTCTGTTGATTGATTGTCCGCGGCGACTTCCTGCAGGATAAAATTTCCCAAAGCCCTGGCTGCCCGGTTCGCGTTGCTTCCCTCCTGATTTGGAGCGTCGTTGGATAAAGCCTGGCTCAGATGTCCATACATCTTGCCAGTTTGATCCACGACCGCGACGCGCTGCGGTGAGCCTACGTCCATCCTGAGAATGAGTGCAGGCACGATGCCAAAAAGCGACATGACCAGCGGCAGCAGCACAGTCGAGACGATAAACATCTTCGCGCGCACGCGCTGCACGTACTCTCGTTTCACTACGGCGAAAAACTTTTTCATGTAGCTTCAGTCACCTTCGTGATGAAAATATCGTTGAGGCTCGGTTCGATCATTTCAAATTTTCCAATGACCGCGCCGGAATCGATCAATCTTCGCAACAGAACTTGCGCATCCGCTCCTGCTGCGAGCAGCGCTTGCGCTTCATCCGCATGGCGCACGAGTTTGCTTACCAGGGCAGGATCGTCCAACACGCCGTCGCCGCCTTCGCAACGTACAGCTACAGAGTTACGTCCAAAACTACTCTTGATATCACGCAAGCTGCCTTCGAAAATTTTCTCCGACTTATTAAGCAAACAAATGTCGTCACAGACCCTCTCCGCAACTTCCATCTGGTGCGTAGAGAAGATGATCGTCTTTCCCGCACGCTTGAGATCGAGAACGATCTCCTTCAGCAACTCGACGTTGATTGGATCGAGACCGGAGAACGGTTCGTCGAGGATCAACAGATCGGGATCGTGAATGACGGACGTAATGAATTGAATCTTCTGTTGCATCCCTTTCGAGAGTTCCATCGAACGTTTGTTCTTCCACTCGGAGAGCTTCACACGCGCCAGCCACTCGTCGATCCTCGACTCGACTTGCTTACCATGAACGTTCTTCAGCTCGGCGAAGAAGCGTAACTGGTCTACGACTTTCATGCGGCGGTAGAGTCCACGCTCCTCGGGCAGGTAACCGATGCGGTCCTGCACCTCTGCGTCGATCTTGCGGCCGAACAGAGAGATGCTGCCTGAGTCCGGGGCGGTGATGTTGACGATCATGCGGATCGTGGTCGTCTTGCCCGCGCCGTTTGGGCCGAGCAGTCCAAATACCCGGCCGGGGCGCACAGCCAGGCTGAGTTCCTTGACCGCCGTGAACTCACCAAAGCTCTTGCTGACCCGATCGAGCTTTACTGTTATCTCACTCATATGAGCCACAGATTTTCACGGATAAACACAGATAGCAAGCCCTCATCCGTGTTCATCCGTGAAAATCTGTGGCGTTTCTTATTGCCATAACCAGCACACCTGATACATATTTACACCACGTCACCCCACACAATTCGGCATGCGAAACTCTTCGATCTACCTGACGTCCGCACTTCTTTTGATCGCGTGGTCGGCGACACAAGCGCAGACTCCACGCCCCACACCCGCGAGGTCGCAAGACGAAGTTGTACGTGTTTACACCGAACTCGTCCAGACCGACGTGATGGTTTTCGACAAGCAGGGAAAATTTGTTAACGGACTCACCAAAGACAACTTCGAGCTGCGCATCGACGGTAAGCCGCGAGCTATCCAGGCCTTTGATCAGATCACCGCGGGCAGCGACGAGGAAAGCCAGTTAGCCGCCGCGCGCGGCGCCACCACGCTCAATCTGAAACGTCCGGTCCCACTCGATCGTGGACGCATCGTCTTCTTCTACGTCGACGATATTCACATCGATCACCCCGGCCTTGTGGCCGCAAAAAAAGTCATCACGGCCTTCATCGACAAGGAGATGGGCCAAAACGATCAGGCTGCAATTGCTTCAGCCACGGGGCAAATCGGATTTCTGCAACAACTGACGAACGACCGGATGATACTACGGATTGCGTTGGACCGGCTCACCCCGCGGTCCTACTCAATACGAGATTCCGATCGACCTCCGATGAGCGAGTATCACGCATCGTTGATCGACCGTCTCGATCGCGAAGTCTTTGATTTCTTTGTGACTGAAACTCTCCGGAACAATCCGGGCATGAGCCGCGATACGGCTGCCGCAATCGTGCGTGGACGAGCCCAGGCAATTCAGTCACAGGCCGCCCGCTTGAACCAGAATACGTTGTTAGGTCTCGAGCGTTTGGTCCAATCGGCAAAGAATCTTCCCGGCCGAAAGGTTGTTTTCCTTCTTTCCGGAGGATTTCTGATCGAGAACCGGCGCGGAGATTCTCTTTCCAAACTGCGCGACATAACCAACGCCGCCGCGAAAAGCGGCGTGGTGATCTATTCAATGGATACGCGCGGCCTGGTAGCGTCTTTGCAAGACGCAGGTTCGGACCAGCCTTTCGATCCAAGTGGCCGCCTGACTCTTTCGGATCGCGCTGAGCTTATGGCAACTCAGGATGGTATGTACGCACTCGCTGTCGATACGGGCGGTAAAGCCGTCTTCAACACGAATGATCTGAGACAGGGATTAGCGCCTGCAATTCAAGAAACGTCGACCTATTACCTGCTCGCGTGGAAGCCAGATGCTGAATCGCAAAAGCAGGGACGATTCAGAAATCTCGAGGTCAAATTGATCGGGCGTCCCGATCTGACCGTGAGGGTTCGTAAAGGCTATTTTGATCTCGATCCTCCTGCTCCGGTTGAGGCAAAAGCTTCGTCCAAACCGCCAAAAACCACGTCGACGCCAGCGAAGCTTCGCGAAGCGCTCACGGCGCCGTACCCGCAGCGAGAACTGCCAATACTGATCAGTGCTGATTATTACGACGTCGCCGGTAAAGGACCAATGCTTTCCACTGCCATTCAAATGCCGGGGGAATTTTTAGTGTTTGGTAAACAGCCCGACGGCAAGATACAAGCGATTATCGATCTCAGCGCTGTCTACTATGACGACAAAGGCGTTTTCAAAACCAGCTTCATCGAAAGAATCGTGGCGACCCAGCCGAGTCTTGAAGCTGCGAACACTAATCGGAAAGACATCACGTTCACCTACCCCGCCAAATTGCCGCCCGGACTTTATCAGGTAAGAGTCGCGGCACGTGACGACAAGAGCGGCAAAATAGGAAGTGCTCACGCATGGATCGAGATACCCGATTTATCGAAGAAGAAATTGACGATAAGTAGTTTGCTTTTGGGCGAACTCACGCCGGCGATGTTAACTAACGTGTCGAATCCCGAAGGCGTTAGTCCGGTTGCACTCAGTGCAAGCCACCGCTTCAAACGGGAATCTATTTTGCGGTTCCTACTCTTCGTCTACAACACAACGTTTTCACCCACGGATCAACAGCCCGATGCCGCGGTGCAGATCCAGGTGATACGCGACGATCAACCGGTAATTACTACCGCTCTGAGGAAAGTGAACACGGACGGAGTTACCGACCTTGCAAGACTTCCCTACGCAGCGGAGATTCCATTGAGGGAGTTGCTGCCAGGTCGTTACATGCTTAAAGTAACTGTGATCGATCGTGTATCGAAACAAAGTACTTCACGCCAGACCCATTTCGACGTCTATTAGCCTCGCTTGTGACCAAGCCCTGGAAACCGACAAAAGAGCAACTCCTCGCCGCAGCGGAAAAGACGGTCCGTGACGTCATCGCTCCGGACTTGCGCGTTCTGTTTTGCGGAATCAATCCCGGTCTTTACACGGCGGCGGTGGGCCATCATTTCGCGCGTCCGGGAAATCGCTTTTGGCCGGCACTCTACGCTGCCGGATTTACGGATCGACTGTTGTCGCCGTTTGAAGAACGGGAGCTGTTGAAGAGTGGCTACGGCATTACGAATGTCGTGATGCGGGCAAGTGCGTCGGCAGATTCGTTGACGAAAGGAGAGATCGTCGAGGGAGGAGCGCGTTTGAGAGCGAAGGTGTTTCGCTATCGACCACGAGTTTTAGCGGTGCTTGGCGTCGGCGCCTATCGCACAGCGTTCAATCAACCAAAGGCAGTCGTGGGCCGGCAGGAAGATCAGATTGGCAACACGATTCTTTGGGTCTTACCAAATCCGAGTGGTTTGAATGCGAACTACCAGGCCGCGGATCTCGCGCGCTTGTTTCGAGAGTTAAGAGACAGTTTAGAGTAATTTTTCCCGTCACAAATACGACAGCCACCCGCGTCTTGTTCATCCTGAAAAATCTTGTAAATCCTGTTTACAGTTCGATCGGCTGTGCGGATATCACTTGTTCGAGCGAACGCAGGGATTGCAGTGTCTCTCTACTCAACGGCGCATCGACTTCGATCACGGCCATCGCTTCGCCGCCGCGCTCGCGTCGCCCAAGATGAAACCGGCTGATATTCACGCCGCCCTGGCCCAGGATCGTGCCAATGCCTCCGATGACACCGGGAACATCGTGATTGCGGGTAACCAACATGTGGCCGTGTGGTGTTGCCTCGATATAAAAACCGTCGATCTCAGTGATACGCCCTTCGCGTCTTTGTTCGCCATAGCCAAAGAGCGTTCCGGCTAAACTTCGTCTCGACTGTCCCGCACTTATCTCAGTGCGAATGGCCGGCGCCATGTCTCCGCCTGTGCGGACATAGGTGGTGGTAACCTTTATGCCTCGCTCTTCCGCGATCAGAAAAGCGTTGACGAGGTTTACGCGAGCACTGATGTCTCGCAAAAGTCCTGCAAGAAATGCACGCGTAACCGGCGCTGCATCCAAATCAACGATCTCGCCGGCAAATTCAATCCTGACTTCACTGACAGGCTTATTAACAAGCTGCGCCTGGAACCTACCCAGCGAATCAGCGAGCTCGATGTAAGGCTGGAGCAGATTGAACTCTTTGATTCCCATTGCCGGTACGTTTACCGCTCCGTGCAAGGCGCCCGTCAACAGATAATCGCGCATCTGCTCAGCCACAGTGAACGCGACCCCCTCCTGCGCTTCCTTGGTTGAAGCACCGAGGTGAGGCGTTACGATCACTTGCTCGAGTTGCAGTAATTCATGATTGGCGGGTGGCGGTTCCTGAGTAAAAACATCGAGGGCAGCACCGGCGATTTGGCCATTCGTAATCGCCTCGTAAAGTGCGTGCTCGTCTACCAGACCACCACGCGCGCAGTTGATGATGCGCGCGCCCTTCTTCATCTTTCCGATCGCCTCGCGGTCGATCAGCCCACGAGTTTCCGGAGTCAAAGGAGTATGGACCGTCAGAAAGTCAGCACGAGCATAAACCTCGTCGAGCGATGTCAATTCAATCTCCAGATCGCGCGCGTGCTCGGGTGCGATGAAGGGATCGTAGGCCACGATCAGCATACCCATCGCGCGTGCACGTGAAGCAACCACACGGCCGATGCGCCCGAGACCGACGATTCCGAGGGTCTTGCCCTGAAGTTCAACTCCGATGAATTTCTTGCGGTCCCAACGTCCGGCTTTAAGACTACTGGTTGCTTGGGGGATTGAACGGGCGAGGGAGATGAGTAATGCAATGGTGTGTTCGGCCGTCGTGATCGTGTTGCCGTCGGGGGCGTTCATCACGACGATGCCGCGAATAGTCGCCGCGGAAACGTCGATGTTGTCCACGCCGACTCCCGCGCGTCCAATTACGCGCAGGCTGTTGGCCGCATCGAGAAGATCCGCAGTTACTTTGGTCTCGCTCCGAACAATCAGTCCTTCGCAATCCTTTAAGGCTTCACGCAATTCGGCCGGTGCGAGTCCCGGTCGCTTCTCAACGGTGAAACCAGCCGAGCGTAACGGGCCTAAGCCGCTATCGCTCACATCATCCGCCACAAAGATTTTTGTCGTCATAGCCTTGAAGTTCGGTATGGTAACAAAGACAAAGAGATCGCCACAAAGAAGCACAAAAAGCACATAAAAATCGGCGAAGACCATTTGTGCTTTTTGTGCTTCTTGTGGCTATTCTTCTATCGTGGCGCTACATCGGATCTGCGTCGCTCTGCTCTTTCGGCTCGTCGAAAGCGCCGTCCGGGCTCGGTAAATCCGCGTCGTCAGAGTCGTCGACAGTAGCTTCGTTCTCTTCCAAATCTTCGAGCGTTTCTTTGCTTGTGGCTTCTTTCCCGATCGATTCTTTACGTTCCATACGTTTTTGTCCTCTAGAGGATGCTGAAGATCACTGCCGCGATCACGGCCGCATATGCTCCGGCCACCAGGTCGTCACACATTATCCCAAAGCCGCCCTTAAGACCTTCCAGTCGTCCCGCAGGGTAGGGCTTAACAATGTCGAAACAGCGGAAAAGAGTAAACGAAACCATGACCGACAAAGGAGTGACAGTGAAAACTAACAACGGCAACAACGCGATCATTTGCCCTGCCACTTCATCGACCACCACCTTGCCCGGATCTTTTCGACCAGACAACTCCTCGGTCCTCGATGCAGCCCAAATTCCGGCGAACGCGATCGCTAAAGTCGAAACAACAACAACTACCGGATTCGCTCTCTGGACCAGAAGCAAAAAGATCGCCACGCCAACCGCAGATCCAAACGTCCCCGGCATCAGTGGCAAATAGCCAACTCCGCAGGTGGCGATTGATAACGCAAGGTAGTCACCCACTGTGTGTGCTGTCGTAGCTGAACCAAGACTGGGCTCCGGGACCACCAGTGTCGGATTCAACTCGTCGCTGGATTCTTTAACCGGCATCAGTAGGAACGATTCTTCCGATTAGATCGTACTCGTGCGCTTCCGTGATCTCGACGTTAACAAACTCACCCGCTGCCGGAAGAACGCCATCAGGCACATCATTAATCAAGACGCAGCCGTCGATGTCCGGGGCCTGAGTTTCTATTCTTCCCTGCCACAGCAGCTCGCTCTCTTTCGACTCTCCTTCGAACAACACCTGGACCACTTTACCCACGCGAGCTTTATTCTTCCGTCGCGAGATCTTCGCCTGCTCCTTCATCAGACTGGTACGCCGGCGAGCAGCAGTTCGATGTGGAACTTTATCAGGCAAGTCGAACCCCGGCGTACCCACTTCGTCCGAATAGGTAAAGACACCGACGCGATCGAACTCAACGCTCTTTACGAAACCCAGCAACTCATCGAAATCAGCTTCACTCTCACCGGGAAATCCGGTGATGAACGTTGTGCGCACGGCTATACCGGGAACTCGTTGCCGCACACGTTCGATCAGACGTTCGAGACTCTTGCGGTTGCCGCCGCGCTTCATCAGTTTGAGAACGTTCTGTGAAGCGTGCTGCAACGGCATGTCCAGGTACTTCACGGCCTTCGGTTCTTCGGCGAGTACGTCGAGGAAACTGTCGCTGATGTGCGTCGGATAGGTGTACATGACGCGCACCCACTCGATGCCGTCGATATGCGCGAGCTCGCGCAGCAGACGCGCGAGTGCATCCTGTTTTCCGAGATCTTCACCATAGCGAGAGGAATCCTGGGCCACGAGGATAAGCTCTTTGACGCCTTCTTCGGCAAGTTGCTGAGCCTCAGCGATGATCGATCCGAAGCGACGACTGCGGAAGTGACCGCGCATCTGTGGAATGAAGCAGAACGCGCAAGGGCGATCGCACCCTTCAGCGATCTTTACAAACGCGTAATGCGATGGCGTCGCCAGCACGCGTGGAGTCGAGTCGTCGTAGAGATACGTCGAGCTTTGATTGCCTAACGGTATGACGGGAAGCGAGCGCGTATTGGTCTTGGGATCGCAAACAGCGAGGATGTCGTTTATTTGACTAGTGCCGATAAACGCATCGACTTCCGGAATCGCTGCTTTCAAATCGTCTCGATAACGCTCCACCAGGCAACCGGCGACGACGAGTCGCTGGGCCCGTCCGTTTGATTTGAATTGGGCGGCTTCGAGGATCGTGTCAATCGATTCTTGCTTGGCTGAATCGATAAAACCGCAAGTGTTGACGACGACGGTATCGGCCTCCGCGGCGTCAGACGTGATCTCGTAACCGTTTTGCTTGAGATGGCCCATCATCACCTCGCTGTCGACGAGGTTCTTTGGACAACCAAGACTGATAAATCCAACTTTCTTCATGTAAACCTGGCAAACTTTTTCGCGCAAAGCCGCAAGAAAACAAAGACCGCAAAGGCTATTCAGAACTCACATTGCGCCTTTGCGCACCTTTGCGCCTTTGCGCGAAAACTTCTTTCTTTTAATCTCGCCGATCAGTCGCTTCCAGTGCAAACAGTGCGCGCTCAACTTCCTTCTTCTCAGTCGCGGAGAGCCGCTCTCCTCCAAACCTCACGCGGTTGTAAGCGCGAGTGACCAGCAACGCCTCGCTGGATTTCAGTGTCTGTGCAAACTCGAGCGGCGTCAGGTGTCGATCGCGCGAGAGTCCACGCTGCTCCATCAAAGAAATAAGCCGCTCATAAAATTGAATACTCGAGTAAGTTCTTCCCTCTGCTTCCGCATCGAGACTGCGCGCCCGGACCAAATGCCAGATTCGCTTGCCAAACAAGAGCGACAACACGATGAGGCCCAAAGCCAGCAAAGCGATCAGAAGCGACAGCACGTTGCCGGTGAGGTAACTCTGAATCGTCGACAGCATGTTTGAAATCATGCGTCCATAATCAAACGCCTGATTGTGCAAAGAGGTCGCGAGCGTCCGCTGTTCCTGCTTGTCGTATCCGACCACGTACTGAAACCATAGCAATTCCAGCGCTTCACCGTATTTCTGCAACTGCGCCGCGAGACCTGTGCGCACCGGCTCGACTCGGCCCGCCGAAGGTGTCGGATCAAACGTCACCCACGAACGTGTCTCCGGAAAATAGACTTCAACCCATGAATGCGCATCGCTTTGCCTGACCGTGTAAGCTCCGGCAGCTTCGTTGTACTCGCCCGGCAGAAAACCATTCACCACACGCGCGGCGATTCCGTGAGTTCTTAGCAAGACGGCCATCGCAGTCGAGAAGTACTCGCAGTGGCCTGTCCTGACGTTGAAAAGAAAATCCGCGAGCGGATCTGGTCCACCGGCTTTCATCTCGAGCGAGTAACCGTACTCACGCTGGAGGTGTAATTCGATCGCTTTGGCCGCGTCGTAACGATTGCTCGCATTCGCGTTGAGGATCATCGTCGTCGCGAGCGGGCCAATGCGTCGATCGAGCTTGTCAGGCAATTGCAGGTAACGATAAAACGCCGGCGAGTACGGTCGCATGTCATTGCGCAGCTCGTCCATTCGCGGCTCATCCGTATCGGAGATCGCCTTGTACATGGTCCGCTCGAAGTCGTGACGTCGCGACTGCATCGAACCTTCAGCATCCACTCGCACAAACGGCAAGTCTCCCTGAATCGCGACCGGTCGCGGCGCTGCGAAGAGCACTGCGGATTCCAGTGGCTCGAGAAAGAATGTCTGCGTTGTGAGCCGGTGAAGAGCTTCGGTTGTGCCAAACTTGAAAAAGCCTCCACCTTCGGTAACCGGCGCGGGCTGGCGTGCTTGAATCGATTTCTTCCAACTTTGGCCAGTGAACTCGTCGAGCGCTACGCCGCGCCAGCGGAGTTCGCGCGGGCTGTCACTTTCTTCAACACGCACGCGCATGACGAGGCCATCGTCCTGCTTGAGTGTTCCGATCTGGCCGAGTGTTACGTTTTCAGAAAAGCCGATGAAGTTCGACAATCCACCGCCACTGCGCGTCAACGCGGCAGCTCCGGAACGTGGTGCGATCAGAAACAACGGCAGCGCGAGTGCGAAGATGAGAAGCAGTAACGCGACTGCCACAAACGGCAGTCGTGCAGCTTCAGGATTCCGCCACGAGCGACGCCCGGCTTTTTTGAAGACGCGCGAATCCGGCGGCACGAGTAAACGTGTTTCTGTGTATGCGAGTGAACGTCGCGCCTTTTGAATCTCGAACGCAGTGACGGCAGATAAACCGCACAGCAAATAGAGTGTCAACGTTCCGAGAAAAACCGGACTGAAACTCAAGCCCGCGGCCAACAAAACTTCAAAGAACGAGATCAAGTAAAGAAAAACCCAGTCGCGATCTTTCTTGACCTGTAGGAGTTTCACTGCCGACAGGAAAACTATCAGGTGGGCCAGCGCAGTTACGCCCAGTCTTTCAGGCGGCTCGCCGATCGCTTGCTGATATTTCCAGTCTATATAAAAGAGTGGAATCGAGAGCAGGACAATTCCCAATCCGTAACGTTCCGGCAATTGCCACCGGGTGGTTTCCAGCATCCAGCTTCCGATCATCACCACCAGGAACAGCAGGGCCAGACCCGTGCTGAGCCCGCCGGCCAACACCAGCGCCAGCATCGCCACGGCAATCATGGCGTATGAAAAAGCTCGGAAGTAAGTTAAGAAGTTCATTAACCCGGTTATCGTTTTACTTTAATCTCAAACAGTCTTGGCCAAAGCTTGCCCGTTACGAAAAGCTTATCGTTTTTCTGGTCATAAGCAATGCCGTTCAACACGGCTTCTTCGTCTCGGAGTTCACCTTGCGGAATCAGGCCGGTCAAGTCTATCCAGCCAGTCACGCGGCCGCTTTGCGGATCGATCATGGCGATGCGGTCGTCGTGCCAGACATTTGCGTAAATCGACCCCTGGACATACTCGAGTTCGTTAAGCTCGTTAACCGGAGCCCTGTTATCGGAAACCGCAATCGTCTTTGTCACACGAAAGCTGGATGGATCGAGAAACCTGAGCCGGTTAGAGCCATCGCTCAGAATCAGCGACTGCCCGTCAGTGGTCAGTCCCCACCCCTCGCCTGCGTAATTGAACTCTCCGACGCGCTCTAAGCTTTGCGCGTCGTAGATAAAGCCCAACTGGTGTTGCCAGGTGAGTTGGTAAATCTTTCCATTCAGCGAGGCGATGCCTTCTGCGAAGTAAGGCACGGGCACATCGACTTTTTTCAAAACTTTTCCGGTTTCGAGCTCGACGCTTCGCAGGCTCGATCTGCCTTCCTGTCCGGTGCTCTCCAGCAATTTTCCGTCGACTAGGATTAGCCCCTGAGTGAAAGCGTTGCTGTCGTGCGGCCAGATGTTCACTATTTGATAGCCATATTTCTGCACGGGCGCATTGGGGGCCGGCGCGGGCGTGGCGCGGTCTCCGTTCGCGGCCGTGTGGCACCCGGCCACGAAGGTTATGCACAGCAAAAACGTGGAGAGTTTGGCGGCAAGAGACATGAAGGCATTCTATCAGCCACAAAGAGGCACAAAAAGCACACAAACATAGGAACTCAGTTTGTGCTTTTTGTGCCTCTTTTAGCCTTACTCAGAAATGATGACGGGCTCGCCTCTGGCCCGTTTTGAGAGGTACGCGGCCAGTCGTTCACGATCTTCATCGGACATCTGCTGGATATTCACACCCAACAACCATTTCTTCTTTCCTTCCTCGCCTGCACGCTCAGACGTTACGATTTTGACCACAGCCTCGACCGGCCCTTCTGGCAAGTCAACTCGAACAAAAAGGAGTCCGCCACGGCGAGACAGATCGACTTCGGAAAAACGCGTGCCGACCAGCGACAAGCGCATCCCAAACTTACTAATGGTTTCGCAGTGACCTCTCGAAGGTTGTGAATAGGAGACTTTGCCGGCCTGCGCCGCTCCGTCGATGAGAGATATCGCCGCAGACAAATGAGCATAAAAACGCGCGCCACGGCGGCGATTGCGACCCTGTGCGGCTTTGTCGGAAGGCTCCCGCTGGTGTGTTCCTAAGGGATCGAACCCCTTGAACACCAGCCCGCAGTTATTACACAGGAGCTTATGCAATCCGAACATACGAATGAAAAACACCGCATCATCGTAGTCGCGCTGGATCCGCTCACTCTGGCATCTCGGGCACTGCATCCGGTCCATTTTAGCAGGGTTCGACGAGAGGGAGGCGCAATAAGCGATTCGCATTTTTTACAGGATTTGCAGGATAAGACATGATATACATGTCAATCCTGATAAATCATGTAAATCCTGTAAACTCGACCATCAGATTTACTTTCGCAGATGCCCGAACCCTTACGTATTCGCATTCGCTCGGACTGGGATGCAGCTCTGACTTATGATTCCCTGCACGAAGAAGCAGAGAACAGGCCCATATTCGTCGGCCGCGAAGTATTAATCGCTCCACTCGTCGTAGAAATAACGGAACCAAACAAGCGCGGCACTTATCTCATCAGCGGTTATCGCGGCACCGGTAAAACTACTTTACTTATCGAAGCGCTCAGTCGAGCGAAGAGACAACTGGCCGCGAGCGATATCAAACTCTTTCCACTCGTGCTCAACGTGTCGGAAGTTTCCGCTTCACTCGGAAACGCCACCGCCGAGACCCCACTTCAGTTGGACATCGATCCACGACGGATATTAATCGCATTAATTCGAACTATCCGTGATGGAATTCAACGTTTGCCGTCGAAGGACAAGTCTCTCGATGAGCTCGCTCAAACTGT
>JAICGZ010000088.1 GCA_025922875.1 Pyrinomonadaceae bacterium | reverse complement strand
TTCGGGTCAAACCACGATCCTGACTGGGGTAAACGCACCCGCACAGCTCGGCTTTCACAAGCAAGGCTTTCCCAACAAAGCTCTACTCGAGATCATTAACGCCCATTCTATTTTTCGACAGCTACGCGACGCCGGGGTAGAACCAGTCACATTCGCCAATGCTTACACCGATGGTTTCTTCACGGAACGTCCACGCTGGGTGTCGGCCACGACAGCCGCTGTCGAAGCGGCTGGAATGACGTTCAGAACTGTCGCCGATATAAGAAGCGAAACGGCTGTTTTCATGGATTTTACGAACCGCGTTCTGATTGAAAGAGGTGTGGACATTTTCGAACGAACTGAAGCAGAAGCGGCGGAGGTGCTGGCGCGAATCATACGCGCAAACCGGTTCACGCTTTACGAATACTTCATCACCGACAAGGTGGGCCATGAACAGGACATGGAAAAAGCGAAAAAGGTTTTGACCAGTCTGGCGCGTTTCATCCGTGAGTTGCTGATGAGGCTTGATCTGGAACGCACGACAGTTATACTCACCAGCGATCACGGCAATATCGAAGATCTGTCATCACGCAATCACACGCTGCATGCAGTGCCCACGATCATCTGGGGCGCTCAACGAGAACGAATCGCCACTCGGATCAAATCACTTGCCGACATCACGCCTGCCATCACCGGGATGTTTCCCGCAAAGAAGCAAAGTGGCAAAGAAAAACTATGACTTAATTTTGCCTCTTTGCGACTTTGCGGGAAAAAACTGTTAAGGAACCTCAGTGAACGAAAAAAATAATCCGCGCGAGATCTTTGGCTGGAAGATGTACGACTGGGCCAACTCCGCTTTTTACACGACTGTCGTCGGCGCCCTTTTCAGTCCTTACATCACACGACTGGCCCAGGATGCAGTTGGCGAAAACGGGACCGTGCTCGATCTCGGTCCACTGGGCGCTGTCACCGCAAAATCGCTTCCTACTTTGTGTGTCTCGATTTCCGTTGGCCTTCAGGTGTTTTTACTTCCCCTTCTCGGCGCGCTGGGCGACTACTCCGATCTCAAAAAGCGATTGATGGCCATGTTCTGCTATATCGCCGTCACCGCCAACTGCCTGATGTTTTTCATCAAGGACGATCTTTACCTCGCGGGCGGCGTGTTGTTCATCATCGCGAATGTGTGTTTCGGCGCGGCGCTCGTTTTTTACAACGCGTTTCTGCCGGAGATCACGACTGAAGACCAGGCTGATAAAGTCTCCAGCCGCGGTTTCGCCTATGGCTATCTTGGTGGCGCGATTCTGCTCGTCTTTAATCTCCTGCTGGTGCTGCGAGCTGAACAGTTAGGCATCTCTGCCGGTTTAGCGGTGCGCCTGTCGCTTCTGTCGGCGGGAGTCTGGTGGGGCGGCTTCGCGCTCATTACGTTTGCTCTGCTGAAATCGCACCCTACCAAAAAGCAGCTTCCACCAGGCAAGAGCTACCTTTCAGCAGGTTTCTCCGAAATCGTCGCCTCTTTTAAAGAATTGCGACGGCTGCCGTTGACTCTGCGTTACCTGATTGGATACCTGATCTACAACGATGGGATCCAGACCGTAGTCTTCGCGGCCAGTGCGTTTCTGGAACAGGAACTATTCCCGGGCGGTAACCCCGTGTTCCTGCTCGAGATTTTTGTGATGGTCCAGTTTGTCGCAGTCGCGGGCGCGCTCCTGTTCGAGCGTCTTGCTTACTTAATCAAGACGAAGAACGCGATCATCGTGTCGTTGATAATCTGGTCGTCGATAGTGATCTACGCGAATCGTTTTTTGGATAGCGTACCGGAAGCATGGGTCCTGGCCGCTGCGATTGCGATCGTCCTCGGCGGCTCGCAAGCACTCTCGAGATCGCTGTTTTCGAAAATGATCCCGGCAGGTAAGGAAGCGTCGTTCTTTGGTCTGTATGAAGTTTCTGAGCGTGGCACCTCGTGGATGGGGCCCCTGTTGTTCAGCATCGTCATTGCGCGGACGGGTTCTTATCGTGCGGCATTGCTGTCGCTGATCTTCTTCTTCGTGGTGGGACTGGTGGTGCTTTGGACAACAGATACCGATCGCGGAATTCGGGAAGCCAAAGCCGCTTAACCAGCGATCTTGCGTTCCTTTGAGGCTGGTTTTTTCGCCATACATTCAGGAGAGCAGAACGTCGCGAGGCCTGAGTTAAGGGTCAACGAGCGCTCGGCGGGGATCCACGTCCCACATCGATCGCAACGCACCAGCTTGCTCTTCGAAGATGATTTTTGACGAGCAGGTGTTGACGCGTTGACGTCGGTAGCGACGTTAAGGGAGTTTACAACTTTCTGAATGAGCTTGAGGTAAGGGCGAACGCGGGTATAGATGAGAACGAAGATGATACTGAGAAGCCCGGCAATGATCAGGTACTTGGACATGATTTACAGGATTTTACATGATTACCAAGATTTGGAAATCCTGTAATCACTCTAACCACGCTCATCACCCGCTCGGTTGCCGCCACCAGCTCCATAAGGTTCATCGTTGGCCCGACGTCGAGGCATCGGATCGGTCGCACGGCGTCGCGGCTGCGACTCCCTCGTGCGGCGATCGAGACTTCCGGGTGGCAGCCCACGGCCATGCACGGCTTCTTCCAGGATGCGCGTGATCTCCTGCGAGAGCGTCCGATGCTCGGCAGCCGCGCGGCGTCGTAAGGATTCCTTGAGGTGGTTCGGAACGTATGCGCCTATGAAAACGCCTTTGCGATTAGCCATCTATCGTCGCCTCTCTTGTACCGTCAAAAAGTTACCCTGCAAATGCGGAACAGGTCTATAAGCCGAATTCTGTACTTCGATTATCGAAGTGGCGATCATTCATCTAGTCCAGCCGTTGCCGGCTGGCTCCAGCGACCTACCCGGAGGTCGTAGCGGACGCGCGAACGCGATCCGCTTCGGGCGGGCAGCCCTTTTGACGCCTCCCTATTTGGTCTTGCACCGCGAGGAGTTTGCCTGGCCGCGCATGTCACCACACGCGCCGGTGCGCTCTTACCGCACCATTTCACCCATCACCCGTGAGGGCTGGTTTGTTTTCTGTTGCACTTGTCGTCGCCCCACAGTCCTTCGGACTGTCGAGCGCCCCGCCGTTAGCGGGCTCGCTGCCCTGTAGTGTTCGGACTTTCCTCTCCCGGCTTTCGCCGGCAGCGACCGCCCGACCTGTTCTCTTGCAAGGCTCGTGGATTATAGCAAAACCATTGTTCAAACGGGTATAGCACTAACTAGCCAAAGTATTTGAACCCGACGCGCAGACTGTTTACCCAGGAGAGCGGAACGAACAGCGCGACCGTGATCGAAGTGATGGCGTGCGAGAGTGCGAGCGCGAAGAGGTTTGGTTGTTTCTGATAGACAACTGCCCAGATAACGCCGCCGAGGAACGTGAGTACAAAGAGCAGCGGGTTTGGCAGGTGAACAACCGCGAAGAGGAGTGCGACTAACAACACGCTTTTCCAGCCTTTGCCGGCGACTATCTGGGCTCGGCGGTTTAAGTAACCTTGTAAAGCGTATTGTTGAAAGAGCGCCCAGAGCGGCACCAGCCAAAAGCGCGCACGCCAAGGGCGGGGAGCAAAGAAGTCGCCTAACGCGAAACCAGAGAAAAAAATGATCAACGCGATCGCGATCACTGTCGGCAGGAACAGGAGTTTCGCAGCGGCGATGAAGTTGTCGGTGCGAAATCCGAGGTCGGTGGCAGTCTCGCGGTAGGCACGATGAGAGAACATCATTAAAACGAGGACGAGTATGACGGGAATGGCAAAAACGATCTTGTCTGGGCCGGTGAAAGCGAGAACGACCCACTCGGCGATCAGACATGAAATAACTACAGACACAATTTCCCAAAGCGCGACGGTCGAGGACTTGAGTGTCTCTTCGGTCTGCATTAGGCGATCGATAGTTTTCCCGCAAAGGCGCAAAGGAGCAAAGGAAGACGCCCTTCTTTGCTCCTTTGCGTCTTTGCGGGAAACATCCAACTTCCATCCGCACGGACTTCAAATCGAATCGGATCTCCCAACAATTGCAACGTGTACCGCGAACCATTGCGGCTTGGATGAAGTGCATAGACACGCGCCTCATGCATTCCCGCGGCTAATCCCGGAACTACGAAGTTGTAACCGTGCCATTCGTCTTTGGACCATTTGGCCGCAAGAACATCCTGCCGAGGCTGATGAGCGATTTGCGTTCCCACGAGCCGCCCGTCGATGAAGAGTTGGACCTCCACACGCTGCCACGGATCCAAGTCGTTGATGGCCCACCCGGAAATACTCTGCGTCTCCGCAACTGCTTCACCCCATCCATGAAATGTCGGCGGAAACGCATTGAAATACGCCGCGACCGCAATCACGCCAACGAGAACTGTATCGAGTATGGATTTAGCGATTAGCAGATTGACGAGTTGCTTCTTCATTCGTGGCTCTGGTGTGGCTTCGGCAGAGTATTTGCCGGAAATAACTCCGGCCAGCGCGATCGAAACTCGTTGCGCACCAACTCTTCAACTTCATCAGCCGTTGCTGCATTAAGACACCTCAGCGCGACTTCCCTTGCCTCTTCCGCACTGATCTGCGAGAGAACTCCCCTGACGCGAGGGATCAGCGCAGGGATCATGCTGAGATCGATCGTTCCCAATCCGACAAGCAACACAGCGTACGCCGGTGTCGATGCCATTTCTCCACAAACGATCACCGGAATGGACGCTTCTCGCGCGGCCTGCAAAGTGCGGGCGATTCCGTAAAGCACTGACGGGTGCAGCGTTCGGAACCATTCGGAGACCTTGTCGTTTCCGCGATCCACCGCGAGCGTATATTGGACCAGATCGTTTGTGCCAAGCTCGAAGAAGTCGACTTCACTGGCGATTTTTTCCGCCGTCAACACAGCGGACGGCACCTCGATCATCGCTCCAATCCGCACTTCCGAAAACTCCTTCTGCTCACTCCCCAGCCGCTCTACTTCTTCATCGATCACTCGTTTTGCCAGTCGTACGTCAGCCACGTCGGCGACCATCGGAATCACAAGGCTGAGCTGTCCGGCGGACGCCGCGCGAAGAATCGCCCGTACCTGTGTGCGCATGATCTCTTTATTCCGCAGACCGAAACGAACGGCTCTTAAGCCAAGCGCAGGATTTCTTTCGCGCTCTTTGAGGTCGGAACCAACCTCACCGCCAACATCGAACAGCCGCACGATCGCTCCATACTCGCCCGCCGCCTGGGCAAGCGATTTATAAACTTCGTACTGCTGCTCCTCCGATCTCATCATGCCCGGCCGCGACAGCAGAAACTCCGATCGGAATAATCCGACCCCGCACGCGCCGAAGTCGTTGACCGCCTGAAACTCCGCCGGCAGTTCGACATTAGCGCGCAACGAAATCTGTACACCATCGTGCGTCACCACCGGCCCTGACTCCGCATCGGCGGCCTCAGGACCTGGACCAGGACTCTGACTGGTAGTTTGATACTGTTCGATAGTGCTTGCGGCCGGGTGCAGGATAACTTCCCCACGACGAGCATCGACGATGATCTGATCGCCCGTTCGTGTGCGATGATACAAATCACGCAAACCGATGACGGCAGTTAATCCCAGCCCTCTCGCGATGATCGCCATGTGTGACGTCCAACCACCGGCATCAGTGGCGATGGCTTTCACGTGATTCAGATTGAGCTCCGCGATTGTTGACGGCAATAGATCCGGTGAGACAATCACCGCGTCTTCTGAAAGGTTCGGATACTTAGGGCCCTCGCCGGTCAGGTTTGCGAGCAACCGCTGAATAACGTCTTCGATGTCGGAGCCTCGCTCGCGCAGGTACTCGTCGTTGATCTGCGTGTAGATCGACAGTAACCGGTCGCCCACGACTTTGGCGGCCCACTCAGCATTCGAGCGTTGCTTGACAATGTAGTCTTCGACGTCGCGCGTGAGTTTTGCATCCTCGAGAAAGAGAAGATGAGCATCGAAGATGTACGCGTTCCCGCGGCCAAGCTCTTTCTCTGCACGGTCTTTAATCGCTTCAAGCTGGCGGCGGGAAAGTCTGACTGCGGCGCGAAAACGCCGGCGCTCGCGTTCGAGATCGGCTTCCGCGATTTGCGCGCGATAAACCTCGCGAGTGCCCTCTTGTAATCGCAGCACACGCCCGATCACGATGCTGTCTGAAACGCCCAGTCCCTTGCAGCGCAGCTCCTGTGTTGCTGGAGAAAAGTGTTCGCCGCCGTCCAACTTTTCCGGCTCATCGAAGTCGCGCGAGAAGAGACCAACAACTGCATCCAGCGCTTCCTGTTCGTCGACGCCGCTGGCGACAATTCGCAGGTCAGTGCCACGACTGGCAGCAAGCGTCAAAATACTCAGGATCGATTTCGCGTCAGCTTCGGCATTCCCATCGACGCGTTGAAGAGTGAGACTGCTTTTGAACTTGCTCGCCACGCGTACGAGGTTGGCGGCAGCGCGAGCGTGAAGACCGAGGCGGCTGGTGACCTGGAGTCTGCGTTCAGCCACTTTCAATCAGCTCCGGTTTTGGGTGGCGGCGCGAGCAAAGCGCCGGCGAGATAGATTCCCTGCCGCCCCTGATCGCAGATCTTGGGCGCAATCTCCGCGAGTGAGTCTTCCGCGGTGCCTGTTGCGAGCTTGATCACCATCGGCAGGTTGACTCCGGTTACTACTTCCACCGCGCCTTCTTCCAGGAACATCGAGGCGATGTTAGTCGGCGTACCACCAAACATGTCCGTGAGCAATAAGACGCCGCTGCCTTGAGACACGCGTGTTATTGCTCGCTGGACTTCGTCTCGCGCCGCATCCACGTCGTCGTGCCACCCTATCGAGACGGCGGCAATGTGTGAGATCGGCCCGACGATCATCTCCGCGGCGGCGAGCAGTTCGCCTGCAAGGTGACCATGTGTAACGATCACCCCCGCTACTCTCTTAATCTCTGTGCTCATTCTATCCCTCTTCTCTGTGCAAACTCTGTGTTCTCTGTGTGTCTCTGTGGTAAGTGTACGGAATAGATCACCACAGAGACACAGAGAACACAGAGAACGAACAGAGATCTAGCGCGCCTGCGATCGGCGTACTTTCCTCACATCTCGATGCGACGCATGCGCGTCAAAACCCGCACGGCGCAAGGAGCGGGCCAGTGCATTTGCGATCATCACGGAACGATGCCGGCCACCGGTACAACCAATGCCAACCGTGACGTAAGATTTGCCCTCACGTTTGTAAAGCGGTAACAGGTATGAAAGCAAATCCGTAAAACGTTTCAGCGTCTCCTTCACTTCGTTATCCGATCGTAGATACTTGACCACACGACTGTCATGACCTGACAAACGTTTCAACTCGGGCACAAAGTGCGGGTTCGGCAAGTGCCGGACGTCAAACAATAACTCCAAGTCACCCGGGTTGCCATACTTGTGACCGAAGCTCATCACCTGCACGCGCATCGGCGCGCCTTCTCGATCCGGACTGAACCTTTCGAGCAGGAAGCTGCGCAGCGTATGAACGGTGTGATCTGACGTGTCGATAATCTGATTGGCGAGTAAGCGAATCTTCGACATCGCCTCGCGTTCATCGCTGATCGCGTCCAACAGTCCGTCTCCACTCTCAGCCGGATGTGGCCGCCGGGTTTCGCTGAAGCGATACTGCAAAACGTCGTCAGACGCTTCGAAGAACAGTACTGTTACCTTGAGCCCGGAGGCTCGAAGCGCCTTGAGTTGTTTTTCGAAGTCCGCGAGAAAGCCGCCTTCGCGAATATCGATGACCAGAGCGGCGCGCCTGATTCCTCCCTTATCTTCGTCGTCGTTAACGAGCCGGCCAAACGTCGGCAACATCGTGATGGGGAGGTTATCAACGCAGAAGTATCCGAGATCCTGAAACGCGTTAGTAGCGGAAGACATTCCGGATCCGCTTAATCCGGTGATGATGACGATATCAGGGACGTTGCTCTCAATAGCAGGTGGGTCGTGTATTGTTTGGCGCACCATCGATGCGAGACAGTTTGCCTTAAACACAGTCCAACCACAAACAGATCGGTAGTAAGGTCTTATATGACCTATACAGCAAAAATCGCCTAACAAAAAAGATTGTAATCAGAGGCGTGATGTTATAACTTGCAATCCTCCTTCGCCCACATGTGAACGACACCTCCCTTTCAATCACGATTTAGCCCTGAAGTAGTTACAGAATGCACATGGCTTACATTTAAGGAAGACTCACTTCAGGCGAGGTGTTCGCCTGAAGGGTTCCTCAACCCCAAATGTCGCTCAACAAGAGAAACGCTCGTTGAGTGAGTGCGCACAGATGCGCTAAGAAAGGAAACTCAAAATGAAAACTCACAGGCTAATCCCTATCATCGTGGTGCTGTTTGTTTTAGCAGTCATGACGATGAGTACAATTCAAAACAGTCCGATTGCCGTTGACTCAGGTACGGCAGCGGCACAGAAGACTGGCGAAACGACTTCCGATATTGATTCCAGAGACACTGATGGCGTTAGCTCGACTCAAGAACCGGAGACCACGTCAGAAACAGACGCGGATCTGTACCTCGACGCAGACGAAGTGGAGAAACGCGCCATAGCAGAACAAAACGGCAGTCCGGTCGACAGCACAAGTAGAATTCCTTCATCGTTCAAGGCCGTACCCGTTCCCTTACCGGGTGGAATAGATCACGCCGTCGCAGGAGTGGCGACGAGGAACTCGGGCCAGGGAGTCATCAGACTACGGGGCATTCCCCCGGGATCGACACTGATACAAGCGTGGCTTGTTTGGGGTGAGATTGACGCAGCCCCGGCGTTCAACTATCCGGTTGGGTTCGGGCCCGA
The DNA here is from genome assembly GCA_025922875.1 of Pyrinomonadaceae bacterium. Lineage (GTDB taxonomy): Bacteria > Acidobacteriota > Blastocatellia > Pyrinomonadales > Pyrinomonadaceae > PSRF01. Next base: position 12,208 of record JAICGZ010000088.1, on the reverse strand, counting down.
TTGTGGTCCGGGAGCAACCTTCAACGGTCAAAACTTTGGTAACTCTCCGCAGCCGTGTTGGAACGGAGCGGGTACGTTCTTCCCTTATATCATTAACGTAACCGGTCAGATCCTGCCGGGCCTCAACGGCGACTATCGAATCAAGGGCCTCCGCAGCGCGCTCACTAACAATCGCTGCCCGTGGTCAGATGGTCCCGGCTGTTTGGGTCCCGGCAATGCGCTGCCGCTGTCCGAAGGCGCAAGCCTCATTGTCGTCTATTCAAATCCGTGTATTCCGAGAGCGGCCCAACTCTACATTCACCTGGGTCCACGGACGTTCTCTGGTCCACACACTGCCACTCACTTCTTAGGTGCTGGTGTAAATGGCAACCTGCCAAATTTAAAACACAGCAGGATCGGAGCTGATGGACAGGTCGGCACGCTGAACTGCGGTCTGCGATCGAGTCCGTTGATTAGCGATGAGAGAACCTGGATTCAGAATCAGGCTGGGGGTCTGATCCAGATCAAGGGTGATGGCGGAGGACTCAATCGAGACTCCGATTGGAATGGTTATGACGGTGAGCCGCTGAACAAGTTATGGGATTCACATACCGACGTGTTCGGGAATGGAGCCTTCCTCGCGCAAGGCGGCGGACTGTTTTACCGCGTGCGGTACCAATCACAAGGAGACTGTATAGCCTGGGTTGCTCACATCCTGGGCATTCGTTGACAAATTTGTAGGGGCGGCCCTCCGTGGCCGCCCCTCTGTTTGAATCGGCTTTGCTCGAAAGGTCTCATTGCCCGCCTCTTCTCTGTGCCACAGAGAAGAGCGGCCAAGGAGCCGAATCATGCCTTATGGCTCGATGAGGCCGTAGTTTCCGTCCTTGCGCTTATAAATAACGCCCAGACGCTCAGTGTCTGCGTCGCGAAATACTAAGAACTGATCCGACTCGTCCGAGAGTCGCAGCGCCGCTTCTTCCGCAGTCATTGGTTTTACTGCATAACGGCGCGCCGGAATGATCCGCGCCGGGCGTGGTGTGGCTTCCAGATTCCCATCGGGTTGCGGCGCAACTCGCGAGGTGGATTGCCCACTCTGGCTCCTATCGATGATCTTCTTTTTGAGTTTAACTGCCTGCTTTTCGATCTTCGCCATGGCCCGCGTGAGCGCCATGTACATATCGGCGTTCGTATCTTTGGCCGTCAACGTATGTTCACGCCAGTAAACGATGATCTCTCCGATTTGACGATTCTTTTCGACGTCGATAATTACATGAGTGCTTAAGGTTGAGTCGCCGTTGAAAATGTGATCGAGTTTCTTGAAGTGGTCTTCAACGTGACGCCGGATTGCCGGCGACACTTCGACGTGCCTGCCCGTGTACTCAAATTTCATCAGTCGCCTCCCTCCTAGAACCGGTGAAAAATACCAATGCGCCGGCCAGACGAAACCAGCGAAGTCAGGCCCGACGCAACAACAGTTATTACTTGAATTCGCGTCGCGCTCAGAGGGGCTAAACGACCGCGCGACGCTCGCGCGAACCGGGGATTGACATTTGATCGCGGTACTTCGCGACCGTCCTACGCGATAGTTTTATTCCGTCTTTAGCCAGTATTTTAACTACCTGATCGTCGGTAATTGGATTATGCGAATCTTCCTCTTCTATTAACTTCTTGATCTTCAGTTTGATAATGCGCGTCGAGATCTCTTCGCCTTCTTCATTCAACATGCCTTCCGTGAAGAAGCGGCGTAGCTCGATCACACCCTGCGGCGTGTGCGCATATTTTCGATTGACCACTCGCGAAACAGTCGAGAGGTGCATGCCGATGTCTTCCGCAATGTCCTTCAACATCATCGGCTTGATGTGCTGGACGCCATGGTCCAGAAAATCTCTTTGGCGCTGCACTATCGATTCGACCACTTTGTAGATCGTCTGCCTGCGGTGTTCGATGTTTCGCAGCAGGTCGACTGCCGAACGCATCTTCTCGCGAATAAAACTCTTCGTTTCGTTGCTGACGCCCTGGTTGAGCATCTGCTGATACTGCTGGCTCACGCGCAGGCGCGGGCTGCCGTCGTCAGCGAAATAGATGACGTACTCGTCGTCGTTCTCGTCGAGCTTCTCGATGTAGATCTCAGGGCTGATAAGGATCGGTTCTTCTGACGAGTAACGCCGGCCTGGATACGGATCGAGCGTGCGGATAAACTCCAACTCTTTGAGCAGTGTTTCGACATCAACACCGATTTGCTTCGAGAGATGCGGCAGCTTGTGCTGTTGCAGCTCGGAAAGATGTTCGGCGATTAATTTCGCCGCGAGCCTGTCGCTCTCACCTAAAACTTCGAGTTGGACCAGCAAACACTCCTTAACATCTCGGGCTCCACAGCCAACCGGATCGAGACGCATCACCGCCTGACGAGCACGCTCCACCACCTCTTCGGAAACCTTCTCCATCGCCGCCATCTCTTCGTTCGTGGCGTTGAGACGGCCGTCGGCATTCAGGTTACCAATCACGCAGACCGCGGGTTCGACCAGCTCACTATCGATCGAGCTCATGTGAAGTTGCCATTCGAGATGGTCTGCCAGTGATGGTGGGCGTGTCAGAAATTGTTCGAAGGTAGGAGCATCTTCCTTGTACTCGATCTCCTGCGTCTTGTAGCCGGGATCGAGATACTCCTGAAACTCGCGGCCAAAATCGATCTCCTCGAACGCGTCGCGCGGGCCTTCGTCGCCAACGCCGTCTTCCGACGTTCCTTCGTCATGATCCGCGGTGGCTATCGCTTCACTGCCCGCTTCACCGCCCGCGTCGCCGCCTTCGCCGTCGCTGGCAGGTAGATTCGACAAAACCTCCGGATCGCCGGAGCCATTCGTTGAAGGAGTCGCGGCTTCGACAGTTCGATCTTCAAACGGTGTCTCCGAGTCGGAGCTCGCCAGGTGATCCAGCACCTTCTCGGCGATTTCCTGGACCTCTTCCTGAGTCGGTACTTCTTCCAACACAGGATTTTCCAACAACTGTTGCTGAATGAGATCGGTCAACTCGAGCGAAGTCATTTGCAACATCTCAATGCGCTGGCGCAATTGAGGCGTCAGTACGAGTCGTTGAGAGAGGCTGGTAGTTAGCTTAAGAGACATTCCTCAGATCGGGTTTGCCGAAACTCACTCTTCTTTTCGGATTATCGCGGGCTTAGCCGCACGGGGAGGATTATAACCGATTAAGCTGCGCTGTGGCAGACCCTGTGCCATAAAAGGTCACAAAGAATACAAATCTTACATGCGAAATTTTTCTCCGAGGTAGAGTCTTCGTACTTCGGCGTCTTCGGTCAGATCACGTGGTTCGCCCGAACGGAAGATCTTACCCTCCGCCATTATATACGCACGATCCGTAACGCCAAGCGTTTCCCGCACATTGTGGTCTGTAATGAGAATACCAATACCACGATTTCGCAAGTAGAGTATTACATTTTGAATGTCATCTACTGCTTTCGGATCGATGCCCGCGAACGGTTCATCAAGCAGGATATATTGTGGTTCTGTAGCGAGCGCGCGTGCTATCTCGGTGCGGCGTCGTTCACCACCAGACAGTGCATCGCCGCGAGTATTCCGCACGTGACCAATGCCGAATTCTTCGAGTAACTCTTCGAGGCGCTTGAGTTGTTCGCGACGGCGCAGACCAGTCGTTTCCAGCACTGCGAGGATATTTTGCGCGGTGGTCATCTTGCGGAAGACTGAGGGTTCCTGCGGCAGGTAACCGATACCCAGTCGTGCGCGCAGGTACATCGGCAACTTGGTCAGGTCCTGATCTCCGAGGAAGACGTTGCCGGAGTCTGGACGCTCGAGACCGACAATCATGTAAAAGGTCGTGGTCTTGCCGGCTCCATTGGCGCCCAACAGCCCGACCACTTCACCTTTTTCAACTTGCAAACTAACGTCGTCGACTACGCGACGGCGCCCATAATTTTTGACGAGGTGTGCGCTGCGAAGCGCGGTGTCGGGGTTCATTTAGGACGAAATATTTTCCCGCAAGGGCGCAAAGAAGCAAAGGGCGACAACTGCTTAACTTTGCTTCTTTGCGCCTGTGCGGGAAAATATTCTCTCAAGGTTTTCGGATTTTGTGGGTTGAGCGCACGCGGCCTGGCGAAAGTGGTCCACGAGCATCGTCGGCGGTGACTTTACCGTCTCGCACGGAGAGCGTCAAACGATTGCCTTCAGTGTTGCCCTGCTCCACGTCTTCAACACGAGCCGGATTGCCTTTGAGGACTGCGATTTCGTTCGCGGTAGTGTACTCGACCCAATCTCCTGTGCCTTTCCGCTGCGGTTGAGTGAGCACGACACTGCGCTGCGCAACAGTCTTCTCCATCTCGTTCTTATCTTTCGCGAGATAGACGTCGGCTACGCCGCCTGTGAGTCGATCCGTTCCCTGCTTGATATCGACGTTGCCTTCATAGTGAATCGTACGATCCGGATCTGAATAAAACATGGAATCGGCGGCTGCAAAGACGGGCACATTATTCTCGCCGCGCTGTTTCGAGTTGTAGATCGCCGTCTGAACGTGACCACTGGCTTCCATTCGCTTATCGTTGACGTAGATGACCAGCTTGTCGCCACGGACATAGTTGTCGTCCTGCCACGCACGCGCGTTGCCGGTGTAAATTGCCTGGCCGCTTTCGTGCCGAAACTCTCCGCGCTCGCTGGCAATGTAAACAGGGCTCTTCGTTTTCGAAAAAGGTGTGGCGCCGTTGGTTTGTTCCTGGCTGTAGTAAGTGGTGGTGGTCCTGCCTCGCGCGTATGAGACATCGTTTTTGAGATCGGCGTCGAGTTCGACTGCTTTTGTTCGTCCACGCGAATCCCAGACAGTTGGATCGCCGCCGCGGAGTCTGACGGTTTCATCAGCCGCGACGTACGAGACGTTCGCAGCCACGCCGTTGCGATCGTTCTCGTTGAATTTACCGTCGCCTTGTGCATCGACGCGTTCGAGGTCTTGCGTGTCTTTCAGGAAGACCGCCGTCATGTTTTGTGAAGTCAGCGTGCGCGTGCCGCGGTCCGGCGACGGCTGCATGGGATCGAGAACGGCTTTTGAACCTCCGGTCGCCTTGCAAGTACGAGCCAGATTTCCGGCTTCGAAGAAGTCGCAGTCAAACTGCGGCGCATTCAGTTTTTTACGTTCAGCGCGAGCACTGTTCGCAACGGGTTCGATAAACAACTCCGCGTTACCGGCTGCTTCGGCTTTCTCGAGATCGCGACCTGAGCTGCGCCAGATGAGTTTTACTGAGTCGGCAGTGAGGCGTTTGCTGGCTGCTCGTGGATCGCCGGCCTTCGACTTGGGCGCGCTCATCGTGATTACCGATCGACCGCCGGCGTTCATCTGTTTCAACAGACTGGTATCGCCGTTCGCCTGGAAACTTACTTCGAGCGAACTGCTGCCGCTGACTTGCACGTCAACATCACCATCGAGTGTGCGTGCTGAAACATCGTTTGTAGCGGTGGCGCGTTCCAAACGCTGGTCCTTGTCCATGAAAAAATCCATGTTTGCAGCACTGACTTCCGCAGCATGGCCTGGATCCATAACGCGCATGTAGGAGTTGCCTCTGATCTCAGCTCTTTCGAGACGCTGTTGCTGGTTGAGAAAAGCGTTGAGGTTCTCGCCGCTAAGTATGTCGCTTTCCTGCTCTAGGGTAGCGCCGCCCGAAAAGGTGAGTTGCATCGACTGCTGCGCAAATGTTCCTCGCGCAGCTTTGATCGTGACCGGTCGCGCACGTTTTGCTGAAGCTGTCGTATTGCCTGGAGCCACCGTCAAGTGAACGTTGTTCTTCAATTCCAGCCGTTTGGCTTTCTGTTCTACGACGGCGCCGTTTGAAGTGCCCGACACATTCTCGCGCTCGAATGCGACAGGCGAATCTGTTTGCGCAATCCCGCTGTTCTGATCAAAGGAAAGAGACTCGGTGTTGACCTTCAATTTGTCTTTAGTCTCGATTTTGACGTTGCCTTCGAAAGACAGAACGTTATTAGAAGGCTGATAGATCGCGCGGTTCGCGGAGATCTGATCGGGAGTGTCGCCCTCAGGCGGGTAAACGGCCATGCTCACGTTTTCGAGTTCGTGATGGCCGTCGGAGAAGGTGATGTCACGCGATGCCTTGACCAGCAGGTAAAGCCGATCGTTCTTAGTGACGCGCTGCTCGTAACCCTCGACACGACCTGTCACTTCTTTCGATAGTTCAGGCTTCTCAGACTTCGCCTTGAACTTCTCGACATTACGCAGCTTGTAATAAGAGACACCAACGACGGCGATGCCCGACACGAGAAGCGTAAACGCAACGAGGCGCGTGATCACGGGCACCTTGGCCCGAAGGCCAAGCGCGAGGGCACGTTTGCGTGTTACTTCCTGCATCGTATTCGCCATTCCAGGGAATTTATTGTAGGGGTGGCCCTCCGTGGCCACCCGTCTTAATCACATCCGAAAAGGGGCGGCCACGGAGTGCCGCCCCTACAAATAAGATCCACGACGTTCAATTGCATTCGATAGTCGCCATTCCAGGCATTTGCCTCGAGCATGTAGGCGAGTTCGATGCTGCCCTTCAACTCAGGAGTTTGCCCCGGCGTCTCGATGCAATTCCACCAAACAGCTTCCAACGGCCGGTTTTGCGGCCCGGCCAGCCTCAGTTTCAAATGCCTGTCCTTTATTACAACCGGTTCCGACAAGCATCGCAGGTTCTTCGTCATAAACACCGGACGCGGATTACCTGCTCCAAAAGGTTCCAACGCCTCGAGTTCTCTCGCTAAAGAGAACGTCACGTTCTCAGGCCGCAACTCCAAATCGATACTCACTGACGGTTGCAAATCCTCAGCCGTCAAACACGACGCCGCATGCTCGTTCAAACGACGGCGAAACTCATCGATTCGCGCCGGGCGAATCGTGATACCCGCCGCATGCGAGTGGCCGCCAAACTTCTCAAACAAGTCGGAACACGCCGTCAATCCGTTCAACAAGTGATACGCCTCGATGCTGCGTCCCGACCCGTGCGCTACCTCGCCGTCAACCGATAACACGACACACGGTCGATTGAGCCGCTCAGCAATTTTCGACGCCGCGATCCCGATCACGCCTCGATGCCACCCTTCACCCGCGATCACCGCGACGAAACAGTCCTTTGGATCTTTCAACTCGGCCACCGCGAGATCGATGATCTGTTGCTGCACCGTCTTGCGTTCCTCGTTGCGAGCGTCGAGATGGTTGGCAAGCCTGCGCGCCTCATCGGAGTCGCGTGTATCAAACAGCTCAACAACCGCACGCGCCGCATCCATTCTGCCCGCGGCGTTGATGCGTGGTCCGAGTCGGAACCCGAGATCGTATGCTGTCATGCCCTTGCCGTCTCCGCAACCGGCAACGTCGATCAGGGCCCGCAAACCAGGGTTGGCCACACGGGCTAAATCCCTCAAACCGAGTGCTACAATGGCACGGTTTTCTCCCACCAGTTTCGCCACGTCCGCAACTGTTCCAATCGCTACAACCTTCATAAACGCTGGCACTTGCGCCTCGCGTCCCTGCTCTCTGAACAAGGCATGAACCAGTTTAAAGGCGACCCCGACTCCGGCCAGGTTCTTGTCCGGATACGTACACCCAACTTGATTTGGATTGAGCACCGCAAAAGCCGGCGGCGCCCCTTCTTTTTCGTCGGGCAGATGGTGATCGGTAATGATCACGTCGAGACCGTTTTTGCGTGCCCAGTAGAGTGGTTCGTGAGCGCGAATACCGCAGTCGATGCTGACGACGAGCGTATAGCCATCGGCGACTGCTTTCTTGAGTGCGGCTTGTTGAATGCCGTAACCTTCGGTGAAACGATGCGGAATATGAAAGCCGGCGTTTGCGTTCAGTAGTTTGAGTGCTCGCAGGAGGATTGCGGTTCCGGTTGTTCCATCGACGTCGTAGTCGCCATAAATGAGCACACGCTCGCCGGTGTTGATTGCTTTTTGCAGACGAGCGACAGCCTCCTTCATACCGAGCATGGAATAAGGCTCGTGAAGCTGATCGTAAGTTGGAGAAAGGAAGATTCGCGCAGCACGCTCGTCAGCGTAGCCACGGTTTATGAGGAGAGCGGCCAGGATTGGTGAGACACCCAGAACGCGTGCCAGTGAGGCGGCGCTTTCGGCATCATGCTCTCGCACGATCCATCGTTTGGCTTTCATTACTTAAAAAATTAACCACGGATAACGCGGATTTATATAAAGATCAGATCTGATCCGTAAAAAAAATCAGCGTTAATCTGTGGCTCATTCACCGAACCATCCATGCGCGTCGAGTAGTTTGACACCGATGCGCCTGTTGCCGTCGATGTCGTCAATCCATGAGCCATTAACTTCAGCCTTCAGCTTACCTCCGCTGGCTGGAGTCAACTGCACAGTCGAGCCAAGCGGCACATCGACGTCGATTATCAAAGTCGCTCCGCCGCGGCTGATTTTAGTTGCCTTGGCCTGAACCTGAAAAGACTTTCCTGAAACGTCGGTGCCTTCAACATCAACGGCAAACTCGACTGGCACTCGCGGGCTTCGTGGTCGCTGGGAACTCATCCAATCACCTCTGGCCCAGATTAACACGGATAGTACAGATCTTTTTCTAAATACTCGCCGACATGTACCCCAACGACAACGCCGCGAGAATCAATCCACCGACGATCACACGGTAAACGATAAACACGCCCGTCGAATGCGTGCGCAGGAACCGCAACAGAAACCAGATCGACGCATAACCAACTGCTCCTGAAACCACTGTCGCGACCGCAAGCGCTCCGTAGCTGCCCGCAGGCAATTTTTCAATTGCTTCTTTCAACTCCAACAATCCACTAGCCGCGATCGCCGGAATTGAAAGCAGAAAGGAGAACCTCGCCGCCGTCTCTCGAGTTTGGCCGGCAAATAAGCCGCCCATGATCGTCGAGCCGGAGCGGCTCGAACCCGGAATCAACGACAACACCTGCGCCGATCCGACCGCCAGTGCATCGCCGATGCCGAGTTGCGTCATGCCGTGATCTCTTTTGCCGACAAACTCAGCGATTGTCATCAACACACCGACGACGATCATCATCGTCGCGATCACCCATAAGTTTTTCGTGAACGGTCCTTCAATCTGTTCCTTGAACAGCAGACCGACAATTCCAACCGGAAGCGATCCGATAATGACTAGCCAGCCAAGCCATGCGTCACGCGAGAGTTTCGCGTCTTCTCTTCGGCTCAAGATGGCGATGTGGTCTGCACCGAAAGCGCGGAGAATGTTAATGATGTCGCGTGAAAAGTAGATCAGGACCGCGAGCAGTGTCCCGAGTTGAATGACTGCGATAGTGGCGGTGGTCTGTTCAGCTTGCAACGTTTTGTCGACGCCGCCGTAGAGATTGACAATACGCGCGGCAAAAACGAGATGTGCTGTTGAACTGACCGGAATGAATTCTGTCAGGCCTTGAACCAGGCCGAGGAAGATCGCTTGAAGGATGGTCATAAGTTTTAAAGTGCCGATTGCCGATTGCCAATTTAAAGAAATTAGTAATCGAGACTTAAAATCGGCAATTGGCAATTGGAAATCGGCAATGTCCTAGTGGGACCTATTCTCTGAACGAGTTTCTCTCCGCAATCCAGTCGTACATTGCCGTCGGCATTATCATTGTGGCGCGAACGATGGTTGCGAGTTGCCAGGGAAAAGCGTAAGTCTTCTTTTCTTTCTCGATTGCTGAAACGATCTTCTTGACGGCGTCGTCGAGTTCCATCAGGTAAGGCATCTTTGCTTCTCGACCGGCTGTTAACGCTGTCTTGATAAATCCGGGATGAATGATCGTGACGCCGACGCCCGTATGTCGCAGGTCAATTCGAACGCTTTCAAAGTAGGACGAGAGTGCGGCTTTGCTCGCGCAATAGGCTGCCGATTTGGCCAGTCCACGATAAGCAGCCAAACTCGAAATCGCTACCAGGCGGCCCCGCCCACGCTCCGCCATCTCGGGCACGACTGCCGCAACGCTATTAACCGCTCCAAGCACGTTGATACCGATCACGTTCGCGGCATGCTCAGGTTGTAATTTGATCGCGTGATGCGTTGTCCCGATTCCGGCGTTCGCGACCATAACGTCGATCGGGCCAAGCTCTTTACGAAAACGATCCGCGGCTGCTCTGACTGCTTTAGCGTCACGGACGTCGGCGGCGGCCGCGACAGCTTTTACGTTACGGGCGCTGACCTCGCCAACGATTTCGTTTAGCAACTCCTCCCTGCGTGCCAGCAAACCAAGATGTGCACCACGAGCAGCGATCTCCAGCGCCAATCCTCGTCCGATACCGGATGAGGCGCCAGTGATCATCACGACCTTGTTGGTCCAGTAACCCATCCTGATAAATCATGTAAATCCTGTCTAAACGAGCACGATCACGGGCGTGATCACCGGCCGCGCGCCAGTTTGCTTCTGAATGAATCGCTTCAACTCGACGCGCACGTGTTCTTTCAACAGACTCTCATCCGCCAGCGTCTGTCGCGACGCGCCCGCGATCGCCGCTGCCACAATCCGTTTAGCGTCATCGCGAAAGCCATTATCCGAGCTCAACCCGCGTACACCTCGCGCGGCAATTCTCGGCTCGCCATCCAACTCCCCTGTCTCCTCATCAATCGTGACGACAACCGTTACCGTGCCTTCGTACGCCAACTGCTTGCGCTCACGTACGGTTTCGCTGTCGATCTCCTGGAACCCACTCTCGTCGATGAACGTCCGTCCGATCTCACGTTTGTCGGTCACCACCGCACGCTCGCCATCCAGCTCGAGCACGTCGCCATTCTCGATCAGGACGATGTTCTCTTCGGCATAGCCAAGATGGTTTTTGACAAACTCCTTGTGCCGGAACAGCATGCGATACTCGCCGTGAATCGGAACAACAAACTTCGGCCGCACCGCCTCAGTCATGATCCGGATATCATCCTGTGAAGCATGACCACTGACGTGGACCAGACGGCGTTTCTCTTCAATGATGTTCGCGCCGCGTTTGTAAATGTATCCAATCATCCGCGAAATCAAACGCTCATTTCCCGGAATGATGCGCGCGGAAAGAACGACCGTATCGCCTTCTTCAATCATCAGGCCCTTGTAACTCTGCATCGCCATCTGCGAGAGCGCCGCCCGCGATTCACCTTGCGAGCCCGTGACCAAAAAGACGATCTCGTCGTCGCTCATCATCTTTGCTTCATTCAACGACACGAGCAGCCCGTCCGGAATGTCGAGATATCCCAGCCGGTCCGCGACCTCGACGTTCTTTTGCATTGAACGACCAAGCACGCAGACGTGACGGTCAAATTGTTGTGCGACATCGAGCACGATCTGCAAACGATGGATCGAAGATGCGAAAGCCGCGACGACGATGCGGCCCTTCGCCTCGGAGAAAATCTCTTCAAAAGCCGGGATCACGGCTCGCTCCGATGGAGTGCGGCCGGGCACAGTCGCGTTGGTTGAATCGGAAAGCAGTGCGAGCACGCCGTCCTGCCCATATCGCCGGAAAGACCTTAAATCAATCGGCTCGCCGATGACGGGCGTTTCATCCACTTTGTAATCGCCCGTGTGAATGATCGTGCCGACGGGTGTTTTGATCCCGAGTGAAAAGCAGTCCACCAGCGAGTGTGACACTCGTATGAATTCGACCTGGAAGACGCCTATATCAACGACATCTCTCGGCTCCACGCGGTGCAGCAGTATGTCGCCGAGCAGGTCGTGTTCTTCGAGTTTGCTTTCCGCCAGGCCGGCGGTGAAGTGTGAACAGTAAACAGGTACGTTGAATTTCTTGAGCAGGTACGGTAGCGCGCCGAGATGATCTTCGTGACCATGCGTGAGGACGATGGCGGTGATATGGTCGCGGTACTCGTACAGAAAATTGAAGTTTGGGATCGAAACGTCGACCCCGTAAGCCGATTCCTCGGGAAAGCCCATCCCGGCGTCGAGAATCAACATCTCGTCGCCGTAGCGCACAGCCATGCAATTCATTCCAAACTCGCCGATACCGCCGAGTGGGATGATTTCGAGAACGCTCGCCATAAAAGTCCAACAGTATAGCACGTGATCCTTTGCGCCTTTGCGCCTTTGCGAGGAAAAGTTTGGTTAGGGGTGACTACGCCGCGTCGAAATCGGTATCATCCGCTCTATGATCAAATCAACGCTCGTCCTTGCTGCCGTCCTGTTGTTTTTCACCAGCGCCATCGCCGCGCCGCAAACGATGCGGCTCGACTACTACCA
>JAICGZ010000087.1 GCA_025922875.1 Pyrinomonadaceae bacterium | reverse complement strand
GCTCAGCCAGCTTTGTGTCGTCGTTAACGATTGACGCCTGCGAGATTCCTACCGATCCCTCAACAGAAATCGATTTGACAAGCAGGGGAAACCCTAGCCGACGGGGGCGACGCACCTTTCTGTTGAGGGGGAACACCGCGAACCCAGGGACATTGACGCGATGGTAAGCAAGAATTTTCTTCGACAAGGCTTTGTCGCGAGCCACGGTAAGCCCTCTCGGATTGCAACCAGTGTAGGCCTGACGTTTTAACTCGAGATAACTCACCATATGTTGGTCGTAGAGGGTGTGGCCGTGAAACTCTTCCAGAAGATTAAATGCAATGTGAGGCTTGAACGACTCCATAGCTTTTCTAAGCACGTTCAAATCGTCGTAAAGGCCGAGCGGTTTCACTTCGTGGCCCATCTCCTGGAGTGTACTCGTCACGTCGAATTCACATTTCCAAGGCTGGATCTCCTTATCAGTGAGGCCGGATGTCGTTTCAGGAGGCACCAGATCTTGATGCACCAGGACCAGAATCCTCAGCGAGCGCTTGATTCTCGTGCTCATACGGCAATCGGGTGATAGCCGGAATGCAAAATATTCATGATTTGTACCGTCAGCATAACGGTGAATTTTCGACGCGTCTGAACCTCAGGCAAACCTAATCGAAGTTTCAATTCCCTACAGCGTTCAATCATATGTTGGAGCACGTGATTGATTGTGTATTGGTGCACCCCGGTTCCATCTCCGACGAGTTCTCGCAGTTCCGGGCGTAACCGGCGTAGAAAAACTGCCGCCGAGGGACGTGTACGATGCCGCGGATCGTCGGAAAAAATCCGCCTCAGTTCCTTGTCGTAAACATCGGGCCACTCGATCGAATAGAGGCTTCGCTTGTGCCGGTAGTATTCTGCAAGAGTGATCTTGAGATCCGACAGCGGTTCGATTCTGTTACGAGTGCGGTTCTTAGGTGGCGACTCCGCAATCTCAGCGGCTATCTCATCCACATACTCCAGTTTATCGAACGCTCGCCAACCCTGGTAAAATTGGCGCCAGCGCGAATTTGGCGCAAGCCAGACAGCGAAAGTCTCGGCAAAGTCCTCGGCCGGGTGGACCTGCGCATACCAGGCGCGAAGGTGCAGCACGTAGTTTCGACTGCGGGGCTTTGGCTTGTAGGAATCGGGATATGGCGCCCTGAACGATCCAAAGAGTTCGCGCCAGCGACGTCGAAAGTGCAGTCGGTATGCTGTGTCGATAGCATGTCCGGCTTCATGACGGAGAATTCGCATACACTCATACTCCGTCCCTCCTTCAACCTGCAGCATCTGTCTACGTTCCAGTTCGACCAAACGCGGATGGGAGAGGTAGAACGGAATCGCGATACCGGAAACACCATCGGGCGAGAACCAGTCGGATGACAACCACACGTGCGGGCGAAACTTGATTCCTCGCCTCTCAAGTTCGTCGTAGAGCCGCAATATACGGGGTTCGAGGCAACTTCCCTTAATGCGCAGGGGCAATTTCGATATGCGCAGATTAAGGATCTGTTCGTCCGTAAGCTGATTGAGGTTGATGGTCAAATTTTACGACAGCCCTTTCGGGTTTGATACTGAACGTTCGGCGTGTCCGCCGCTCAGTATAGCTCAGCCGGCGGTTACCGCTGTGGCGCAAACAGTCGTTTCCTCATCCAGCCTCCAGATATTTCCCTCCATTTGCCCAACCCTTTCGGGCACGACATCCTAGAGGACATTTCTATTCGGTTACCACAAGTGTAGCTTTGCCAACCACAAGTCTTTTCTACCTACATTGACTGAGAGGTAACAAATAGGGGTACATTTTGGGACCGAATTGCGTTCGCAATGTGGAGGTGGGAGGTTCCGCGAAACTATTCTTATGTGTTCGCTCTACCGCTAGCGCAAGCGAGCAACTGTGGCACGCCTGAGAATCGGAGAAGCAGAGACGCGCAGGCACTCAGGACACTTTACAAGACTCATCGGCGACTCTTCTTTCCGCGATTATCTTGACCTTTTTAAGTTCCGTTTTTTCAAGCCCAAAAAATCTTGCCATCGGTGATTTGATTCGGACTTACGAAGTCCGCCGGCTTCGCACAGAATCTCTCTATACCGGGAGCAAACTCGCGGCACTTCATTGTTTTCGGGATGTTCAAGCCAATGGGCATGCGCCTTCCGGGGAGCGAAGCAGGCAGAAGTCACAAATAATCATTTCACTTCCCTTCTGATGTTGATTTGTTCGTTAACAAACGCCGTTTGCATGCTTCGCGCGACCACCGCCTCGCTCCCAGGCCGAATAGTCGGTTAAGGACAAATGTCTCCACTGCAAATCCATCCGTTAAGAATGAGCATGGATCATTCGGCGTATGCGATCCGCGAATAACACATCCATTTTCTGTGGTTCTATGATCGCAGTTACCTCACCTTCACCAAACGTAGCGTGCATCAACGTCTGTCCTTTGCGATATGTTCGCCCCCGATCATACGGCGCGCAGAATTCATTGGACGCACGGCGCGTTGTGCCGGCGCGATACGTCACACGTGACGCGCACATTGGGCAACTGACGCGCGTGATCCTCCCTGTCTTGCTGAGAGAAACTACGATATGACCGCGCTCCTCGTTACAGGTGATGCACATTTGGTCGACGCGATCTCCAATTTTGAAAACTGTCTTCACTTCCATGTTTTCTCCTGCTTAAAAAAGTCCTGGTGAATCAACCCTATCACCGGTTTGAGCACTTGATCTTCCACAGCGGCAACACCGTGCCACAGTTGGACCAACTTCAGATGATCTTAAGCATCGATACTCCGCAGTTGCTTAACACGTTCAGACTTTACTCCACCGGAGACCGGTTGCCAGGCGGAGGAGACGCGATTGAAACGTATTCGTTTGATGCCATGGGCCAATCCGAGAAATTGCAAAGTCCTGATACCTAACCAGTTCAAATCGAGCTCGTACCAACGCAGACCATGACGCGCTGAGGTTGGATGAGCGTGATGGTTGTTGTGCCATCCTTCACCGAACGTCAACAGCGCCACCCACCAGCTATTCCGCGAGTCATCACCGGTTTCGAATCTTGTTTTTCCCCACAGGTGTGTAGCCGAATTGACGAGCCACGTCGCATGCAGGCACAACGTAACGCGGAGAAATACTCCCCAAAGCATTACCCCCCAACCTCCAAACGCAAAGAGCATCAGCCCGACTATAATGAGCGGAACGTAGTAGAAGCGGTTCAGCCAACGATAGTAGCTGTCCTTTATTAAATCAGGTGCATAGTGTGCGACGGTCGCGTCGTCATGATTCTGTGCGGTGCCCCACAATATCCAACCGATATGTGCCCACCAGCCACCATGGCGTGGCGTATGCGGGTCGCCCGCGCGATCAGTGTGCGCATGATGTATGCGGTGAGTCACCAGCCATTGAATGGGACCGCCTTCGAGAGTCAGCGTGCCGCAGGTTATGAGAAAGTATTCAACCGGTTTCGATACTTTGTAACCGCGGTGGGTAAGCAGCCGATGATAGCCCATGCCGATACCAAGACTCCCGCCAACCCAGTAAAGAACTACTCCGGTGATTACAGCGGGCCAGCTCCAAAAGAAAAGTGCTGCGATGGAGCCAAGATGGGCGCAAATCAAAAAGATCGCGGTGCCCCAATTGCCCCTGGCCCAATTGATGCGCGGTCTCTGCGTCGCCGGTGCGGCGTCCCCACCTTCTTTTAATTTCATTAGCGACATCTCTGACGGTCAGCCCTTTCTTATCCGCGTCGTGATGGAAATGAACAGCCAGCGCGGCTCTCCGGGATGAACCGGGTCATCCCGGAGACCAAAACGCTGTGTGGAGTGTTGATTGTTACCAGCGAGGTTCAGACCGGCGTCCATTGCCGCTGTACCCACCGCCGCGATTGTTGCTAAAGCCACGTCCGCCTCCGCCGCGATTCTCGCGGGGTTTGGCTTCATTGACCTTCAGGGCGCGACCACTGACTTCCTTGCCATTGAATTGCTCAATCGCTGAAGTCGCTTCTTCCTCGCTGGACATTTCGACGAAGGCAAAGCCTCTCGAGCGTCCGGTGTCGCGATCTTCCACAACACTAGCAGAATGAACCGTGCCGGCTTGACCAAACAACTGCTCGAGCTCCTGGTTGGTGGTTTGGAAAGCGAGGTTTCCAACATAAAGTTTTGTTGACATAGAGATATACCTTTCCCCTGTTGGGAATAAAAAAAGAAGCTGCGAATCGGATGGGCTTCGGCGAAACGGTAGCGGTCGAAGGACCAGGTTCGGATGCTCTCAAAAAGAGCGGCTTCGAAGTTTGAAACAAGCCTGCTCTCGAACTTCCAAACGCCAGCGCTGATCAATTTATGCGCGGGGCGCATCACCGTCGATGCGCGAGAGAAGGATTAACCGCAGCTATGATGCCTCATGGATGGGGTCAGTTGCAAGCTCACGAACGAGCTATATATGTCAACTGCAGAATATATTTCAAGTCGACAATATGTTTTGAATGTGGTAAGTATACGCCCGATTATGATTGTACCCAGGATCGATAAAGTATTGGCTAAGGAAAAGCACAGCTTCTACTGGCTGGCGAAGGAGACCGGTGTCAGTCATACAACTCTGTGGCGATTAAAAAAGGGCAAGGCAGTTGGAATCAATTTTGAAACGCTGGAGAAAATCTGCCGCGCCTTGAAATGCCAGCCCGGCGACGTTTTGTACCTAACAAAAGATAAAACTCCCCAATGGCGTCAAGCTTCGAAAAAGGGCCGGAAGTCCTGAACTGAAACAGTTGCCTTTCAGCAATATCAATTAGACCGTCGCACTGACTTGCAGCTTGCAGCGAAACAGAGACTGGCTCGGTTTGTCTGTACCTGACCTCGCGTAGACGATCGACACACTGAGAAAGTTACAGCGCCAGCAATAAACTAACCGAATGCACTAACGGTTTTTAAGTGCGTTCTCGAAAGTATGGTATAGTCCCTTCAGCATTATCAGTTCTTTAAAACCACTCTCGACATCAGGATCTGCGCCTAACGTCCTCCTCCTTGTGCCGTCTGTTTTTTCAAACCTGACTATGCCAAGCATCCTGATGCACACATCGACAAACCACATTTCAATGGGCAGGCAAAGATTCAGAAGAGTCGTGATCACTTTTACACAATTCGTTGCGCCTCATCTTCATGACCCCGGTGCGATAAGACTTGAAGTCGGGGTCGAACAGTCTCTTCCTGCAATCGGGTAAAACAGGAGGGTGGGTAGCTTTAAGACAAATGAGGGTTATGAACGGACTGCGCATATTCATCAGGTCGGACCAAGGTCCGATTGAAAATAATGTTTTCTATAGCCGGCGTAGCCATGGTCCGATATATCGCTGGCATTATGAAAAACACCTTGCCAGGTGGCACGTCGCGCGCGTCGATCATTCCCACTGGAGTTCGCATGAATTGTGCGCTGCCTCTTGGCAATCCGTTCCTCAGGAGCTAAAGGCCCAATTGAGTGAACACTATGTCGAATAGCGGCACGTATGGCCTAACTTCGTCTCGGAAACTTTGCCGAGGTTCGACTATCGTCCGCGTTGTGGTCGAAAGGAGCGGACCGTGCCTTTGTAAGCCCGCCCAAACGGCACGAACGACTTGACTGCAGGTGGCGCCGATGGCTGCAAACCACCAAAGCCTTCCGGCAACATCCGGGACGTCATAATGTTTAGGGCTCGTCGACGATATAAGATTTCAGGATTGGCGCGGAGTCGGGTAAATCCTGCCAATCCTGCTAATCCGGTGACACTGCGGGCACTACCAGCGCGGCTCAGAACGACGACCAGGGTTGCCGCCGCCATCGCGATTGCCGCCATACCCGCCGCGATTACCGCCGAAGTTACGGCCACCACCGCCGCTGCGATTTTCGCGTGGGCGGGCTTCGTTGACCTTCAACATCCGACCAGCGACTTCCTTGCCGTTGAATTGCTCAATCGCTGACGCCGCTTCTGCGTCAGTAGACATTTCGACAAAAGCAAAACCTTTCGATTGTCCGGTGTCGCGATCTTCAATTATGCTCGCTGATTCAACCGTGCCAGCCTGAGCAAACAGCTCCTGCAGATCCTGACTGGTAGTTTGGAAAGCGAGGTTTCCAACATAAAGTTTTTTGGCCATAGAAATACCTTTCCTCATAGGGAATGAAAAAGAAGCTGCGAATCGGATTTGGCTTCGGCGAACGGTAGCGTTCGAAGGATCAGGTTCGGATGCTCTCGATTAAGAGCGGCTTCGAAGTGTGAAACAAGCCTGCTCTCGAACTATCCAAACGTCCGGCGCTAATTGTCTTGTGCGCGGGGCGCATCACCGTCGATGCGCGAGAGAAGGATTACGGCGCCTATGATGCCTTATCGGAAGGGCTAGTTGCAAGCTTATGGGCCACTGCCACACTCCGCGAGGCCCAGTTCAAACAATGTGGTATACCTCCGTCAGCATTTATCAGTTCTTTAAAACCACTCTCAACATCGGGATCTGCGCTTGGCCGCCCCTCCTTACGCCTGCTATCGCGGGCTAAACCTTATCGATTCGATTTTTTATGCAAGCCTCAAGCGTTACCCGACTTGCGGTTTGGGTTAGGTTAGGGAATGGCGGATAAGAGCCGAGGTTACGGTTTTAATGCTGCCCTCGACTATACGTGCGCATGAATCAGCCGCCGCATTCGATCCGAGAACAAAACATCAATCTTACGATCGATGACCGCCGTCACTTCTCCTTCACCGAAGGTTGGATGAATCATCGATTTGGGATGAACGCCGAAGGCGTTCGCTAACCTTAGCCCAGGGTTGGAGGCTTTGCGACAACCCTGGGATAGCAATTTCCTGCTGTAATCAACCGAAAGGGTTAGCGCCGCACATGCCTAACGCTTTCAGCGTTGCTATTCGTTTTTATGTTCGTTCCCAGGGTTGTCGCTGCGCTCCAACCCTGGGCTAAGGTTAGCGAACGCCTTCGGCGTAACTGCCCAATTTCGACATTAGCGAACGCCTTCGGCCTAATTTTGTTCAATTCAACTGAGCAATCTGATGGACCATTTCACGCCAAAGCAGGCGAGCTTCTCAGCGCGTATTCAATAAGCTCTGCACTGCTCCTGATGTGCAGATGCTCCATCATCGTGTATTTGTGAAAAGCAACCGTGCGTGGCGATACGTTAAGCACAAATGCAACTTCCTTCATCGACCGCCCTTCAGCCAGGAGTTGCAAAACTTCCTTCTGGCGAAGCGTCAATGAGTATTTGCTTTTCCTTTGTTTGAGATTCTGCACGAACGATCCGTCCATTCCTTTCGTCATGAGCGGTGTCACATAGAATCCACCTCGTACCACCTGTCGTATCGCCTGCAGCAGTTCGGTTGCGGCCGAACTTTTGAGCACAAAAGCCGAGGCGCCCAACCTAAAAGCCTCGCCGGCGATATCAGGATCCTGGTTCATTGTCAGGTATACCAGCTTAACCATCGGCAACAATTGCTTCAGTCTTTGACCTGCATTCAAGCCATTCATTGTGGGCATGCCGATATCGAGCACGACAACGTTTGGATTTAGCTGAGGGGCTGATTCGACAAGTGTGTGACCATCAGCAAAGGTTCCGACGACTTCAAACTCTGGTTCGATAAGATTCTTGAGGGCATCGAGCACCAGGGTGTGATCATCTGCGAGAATGACTCGGGGGCGTTTCATATAACCTCCTTAGACCTAAGTTCGATAGTTAGAGGAACTGAAGCCTCGATTCGCGTACCGCTTCGGGGCCGTGAGTAAATTTTGATTTCTCCGCCAACGAGACGCAGACGTTCCTGCATACTGATGAAGCCGAGACCCTTTTCCATCACGTCTGATCTCGTGTCGAAGCCGCGTCCGTTATCAGAAATTGCAAGACGAATAGCACGATCTGTTTTCGTCAGCACCACTTGAACAAGCTCTGCGCCGCTATGTTTAACGCAATTTCGCAGCACCTCCTGCGCGATCCTGAAGAGGCAGAGCGTTATATCTTTGGGAAGGTCCGCGGGCAGCCCGCTCTGATGAAAGTGGACCTTAGGCTTACCGCTCTGACCAAATGTCATTTCTTCACACAAACTCTTTACAGCCGCCGCTAATCCCAGATGGTCCAACTTCGACGGATGAAGTTTATAAGCCAGGCGGTGAATATCTCTGGAGATCTCGTGGGCCTGCAACGTGAGTTTCTGTAACCGTTTCCGATAAGTCTGGGAAACTTGCGGCTTTTGGCCCAGTTGCTCGAGTTCGATCAACAGCACCGCCAGGCGCTGGCTCAAATCGTCGTGTAATTCACGAGCTACTCGTTTGCGTTCTTCTTCCTGAGCGACAATCAGCCGGCTGCCCAGATCCTTCAGCGCGTCCTCTGCACGCTTGCGCTCTGAAATGTCGATCATAAAGCCGTGCATTCGTCGCGCACTGCCGCTTTCACGCGTGACACTAACAAGATTCTCTACCCAGGCTACGTGATTGTCTCGACCCAACATCCGAAACGTAAGATCAAAGTGTTCGGCGATCCTGGATTGTTTCACGTAGGTACTCAGCACTCGCTGTCGATCGTCAGGATGGAGGTGAGAGGCCAGAAAATCGGGCGCGTACCAGGCATCGATCGGATAACCCAGCATCTTCACTGCCTGTTCACTCACGTAAGTGAACCGTTGCCCTTCAACCTCTCCTTCCCAGGCCATGACCTTGGTCGTTTCGAGCAACTGGGTCAAACGTTCCGTGGTGCACCTGACGTCCTCTCGAGGGGCAGCGATGTCTTCATGGGTTATCAAAACCCTAAAAGTAGAGCCGGGAAGATTCAGGCGAGCTGCGTGCATGACGAACGGCCTTCGATCATTAAGCAGGTGGCAGTAATACTTGCGATGAAACTCCGTCTCTTCACCTAATAAAATCTGCCGCAGATCATCCTCCAAAGTGACGTCCGCATCAGCCTCAAATACCGACTCGGTGAACCGTTTACAACTCTCAAAATAATAGGGCGCAAGTTCGAAGCGTTTTGCTTCGGGAACAGTGCCTTCCTGGAACAGACGCCAGGCTTTGCTCGCGTAAAGAATGGCGCCTGATTCATCCAGCACCGCGACGTTCGAGACACAGGCATCGACGATCGCGCGAAGAGGGTCATCCGACACCTTGTCTTCTTTGAAATCCTCCGATATTGGCGGAGTGTGGTTCGAAATCATAAGGGGAGACCACGTTCGCTGAGTTTGAAACTTCCAATGTGCTCGAACCGGTTGCATCCTGCGCTCGAACTGTTTTGTCATGGTTTATGTGTCTACCTCACAGACATTCAATACAGTGTGCTGCTTAACAGACCCTCCATGTTTTCTGATGTTACGTAAGCTTTAGAGTCAGTGCTGCCGATGCTAAGGACCATAATTGCGCCTCTTAGAATCGCGAAATCGTTTGAGCGAATATAGCGCTCAAGGTCCGACTCTGTTTCCCACTCGCTGAGCAGCAATGATGAATTCTCATCGGCAGCGTCCAAATAGAATCTGAAGGTCCGGCATCCTTTAACGTTCTTGATCGGAGTCAGCAAACGACCAATCGTTTGCACTAGCTCAGTCCGCTTTTCAGGTTTCACGATGATCCGCGTTGTCTTTACGATCATGTTGGGCCACCCTTCCAGTCCGCCAGACACACTGCCGCCCTCGCCGCACGTTAACTTTCTTTCATTGACCGTGCTAACCAGAGATCGCGGGAGGAAATCGGATGTGCTGCTATAGAGCAATCCGCATGCACAAAGCGTTGCAGATATGCTGCAACGGCAACTTATCCTTTTGTTGTAATGGAATTAGAGGTCTTCAAGGTCGAGTGGACCAGTACGGTAAGGTACAAGTGGCCGTTATATTTCGCGGGATCCGTTTAACTCCACGGAAAGAATGAAACTGCTGAATCTTTTGAATGGCAGGTCGTGTTATGGCGCGGCGTAAAAAAATTTTCACGCATACGTGGCCCGTCGTTGTATGCCAAGCTTCGCCATTCGGGTCCGCAGCGTGCTGGGATTTAGGCCGAGGATATTTGCCGCACCGCTTGAACCTTCAATTCGCCAGCCCGTGGTTTCCAGCGTCCGCAGAATATATTCACGTTCGACTTCTTCAAGTGTTTTGGCTGAGAAAGGCGGCTCTTCAGTCGCTTCTTCAAAACGATCCACCGAATGTAAAACGCTGCCCTTCGCGTGTATAACTGCGCGCTCAATCGCGTTGGCTAACTCTCTGATATTGCCTGGCCACGAATGGCTGTGAAACCTTTGCAGGGCTCGCGGGGAAACCGAGGTGATCGTTTTGCCGAACTTCTTTGCGTACCCGTTCACAAAATGTTCAACCAATTGCGGGATATCTTCTTTGCGCTGGCGCAGTGGCGGCACAGTGATGGGATAAACGTTCAGGCGGTACCAGAGGTCTTCACGAAACTTGCCGTTCTCCACCTCGAGTTTAAGATTGCGATTCGTGGCGGCGATCATTCGCACGTCTACTTTTATTGTCTTAGTCCCGCCAAGTCTCTCAAACTCGTTCTCTTGAATCACTCGCAACAGCTTCACCTGCAACTCGAGTGGAAGCTCGCCAATCTCGTCCAGGAAAATTGTGCCGCCGTTTGCTAGTTCGAAACGGCCGGGTTTACGCGCAGCGGCTCCGGTGAACGCTCCTCTCTCATGTCCAAACAATTCGCTTTCAATCAGGCTTGGCGATAAAGCGCCGCAATTAACCTTGATCAAAGGTCGATCTTTGCGTGAGCTTGCACGATGAATAGCGCGGGCCACCAGTTCCTTTCCAGTGCCTGTCTCGCCCGTGATAAGCACTGTCGTATCGGTCGGTGCCACCTGTGTGACTTTGAAAAGTACGTATTTGATTGCATCGCTCTGGCCTACGATTTCGCCTATGGACGGATCCAGTTGAAGTTCCTGCTGGAGGTAAATGTTTTCCGCCTCCAATTGATTTTTCAGTTGCTGGAGTTCTTCGTTGGCCGCGTGCAACTTTACTTCTGATTCTTTCCGTTCGGTGATATCGAGACAGGTACCGATATAGCCGACGAAGACCCCGTCGGGTGAAAAACGAGGTGCTCCGGCGTCATATATCCAGCGATACTCTCCATCGTATTTGCGGAGCCGGTATTCCATGTCGAACGGCTTTCGTTCGTCAAAGCTGTTTGCATAGATCTCCAGGCAACGCTTGCGGTCCTCCGGGTGAACGGCGTCGGACCATCCATTACCAAGTTGCTCGTCGAGACTCCGGCCGGTGAAATCGAGCCACTGCTTGTTGAGGTAGGTAACTCGCTTGTCTTCGCCGGAAACCCAAACCATCACCGGCGTTGTATCTGCCATGTTTCTGAATCGTTCTTCGCTTTCCCGCAAAGCTTGCTGGGCTCCGGCTCGATCCGTGATGTCGCTGGAGCAAACGAGTAAGCACTCTTCGCCCGCAAGCTCCAATTCCTCCGCAGATGACAGCAATACTCTCATCAAGCCGCTTTTTGTCCGGAACATGGTCTCGACGTTAACGATAGACCCTCGATCTTTCAGGCGCTGAATAAAGTCGTCCCGGTGCTGTTTTGTCTCCCATATATTCAGCTCTACCGAAGTATGATCGATTACTTCTTCGCGGGTGTAACCGCTCATGGCGAGAAAGCTCTCGTTCACGTCGACGTAACGCCCCTCGGCGACAGTCGTTAACGACATCGGTTGAGGGTTAGCCCTGAACGCCTTGGCAAATCGTTCTTCGCTTTGCCTTCGAGCTTCTTCAGCTGAGTGCTGTTCGGTTATGTCAAGCGTAACACCACGAATCCCAACAATCGCGCCGGTCTCGTCTAAAAGTGGAGCTATGTGAGCTTCGACCCACACGATGCGTCCGTCTTTTGCAATCCACCGGAATCGAAGAGCAGCCGGTTCAGCGCCGGCAAAGACCGCTTCTACTCCACGTGTGACCCTTTCTCGATCTTCTTGATGTACAATTTCGAAGCCGAGGCCGGGAGTTGATAACCATTCCTCTACCTCGTAACCCATCATCCTTTCGGCATAATCACTAATAAAAGTTACGCGCCATTTACCAGTATTTGGATCTAATCGTCCCTCCCAAACCATTCCGGGCACGTCGGAAACAACTTCCTCCAGCCGCTTTTGCTCTGACCGCGCAAGCACTGCCAGGCGACGACTCTCGAGCTCAGCCTTACGGCGCTGGTTTCGTGTGATCAAGAGACGGATAATGAGAAACGCCTGAATGAAGAATGCCGCAATCGCAATGATGACGATCCACGTGTAAAGACTCTGGAATGTCTCAATCTCGACCTGCGCCGGCGTTTGGGCCAAAACCGAGTAGAAGCAGATAGCCAGGATAGTGAATGAAAGCAGGAGGAGCAGTGCGCGCCGGGTCACCCACAGCGACCACACTACGGTTATTCGAACCAAGCCTCGCAAGCCCCGCAGAGACGAATCCGCGGCGCGAGTGAAAGGCGCCCGTGGGGAGAAAAAGCAAGCCATCTTACACTCTTAAACATCTTGACCTCTCGACGTACTTTAGAGTGTTGGGCGAATAACACTTTGCCGGGGAGAGGGTGACTAGATTAAACCCAATTGAATTAACGTACGCTCATCTGGACCCAATTCTACCACTGTACGCTATCGTACGGTTCTGATTTTTGTTCTCTGCAATTTCGATCAGAATGCTTCTCCCACCCCGATTGAAATTGTGCGGCCTTCTCTTCCAAAGGCAACATCAATTCGATAGTTGATATGGTTCTTCTTGTCGAGAGTGAACCTCAGACCCGCACCTGCCGCGGGCAGTAGCTGATCGGAACGAAACTCATTCCAACGTCTCGCGGTTCCTCCGACACCGCCGAAAGCAACGAGACCAAGTCTCTTCGGAAGTTCGATCCGATACTCAGCCTGCGTCGCAAACATACGACGATTCTGGAACTCTCCGGTCGTGTAGCCTCGCAGATCGTTGTTGAATCCAAACATGCACAGATCGTAAAAAGGCACGCTGCCGTTTGCCGAACATCCCGTCGCGCGATAAGCAAGCACCTGCCGCGGAGCTAACTGACGAAATCCATTGTATGCAATCTTGTAAGTTTGATATTCGCGACGGCTACCCCAAACCTGATCGAAAAAGTCTCCGGTGAAGTCAATTAACGATCCTGTGGTTGGATAGAACGTGCTATCTCGTCGATCGCGTTGTAAGTGAATGCCAAGTGCGGCTGAGTTGGATTTGAGATCGATCTCCGGGACCTCGAAACCACCGGGCGGGCGTGGTCCATCGAGGCCGGCCGAAAGACGGCGGAATTGATAGCGTGGCCCGATGAAAGTATTTTTGCCGACGTTGCGAAGCAATTCGCCAAAGAAGATCGAACCTTCCATGCTGAGTGGAACCGAGACGGGAGGCCTCCCTGGAATGCGACCGATACCGAAGAAATCCAAATTCGCGCGTCCCTTCATTGCCGCGACCGTTGTTTGATATTTATTCTCTTTCAGATACAACTTAGCGCCGGTCGCCAGTCCACGGCTGCCGTTGTTCGTAAACGCTCCAGCCAGCCCAACCCACGATGGAGGCGAAACCTGATCTTCCTTGTCAAACTTGAAGACATACGCAGTTATCAACAACAATCCCGAACCGAAAGCCGGACTCGAAATCGGAATGGGAGCAATAACCAGCGAGCCGCGTTTTTCCTTTGCGGGCTTCGCGCCGGTGTCTTGTTTGTCATTAGCTGAATCAACGTCATCCGGAGTGGCGCTGGAACTTTGGCCCAACGCGGGAGTGCCTGCCGCCAGGAGAAGGACGACCAGAAATGCTCCTGCCAAATGGTGATGCGTGCTGTACTTCTTCGCGTTCATAGTGTTTCCGATGCGGTGCCGCGGATGGTGAAGCGAGCGCCCTATTTCTCGCTCACAACCCGCGGCGCCGCTCGCGCGGATCGTCTCTGCCAAAGGCACTACCCATCTTCCTCTAGCGTCGACGACCACCACCCCTGAAGCCACCACCGCCGCCTCTGCTGAAACCTCCTCCACCGCGATAGCTCCCAGCGCTGCTGCTACGACTGCGACTGTAGGAGCCATAGTCACGGCTGCGTTGCGCTCCTTCCCTTCGCGCCGCTCGATCCCGCTCGAGGCTGCGGAGAGTGGATGGATCCATTTGGTTTCTGGGTAACGACTGGCCTGCTCGTTCACCTGTCGCATTGTCTCTTCGGTTCTGTCGTTCCTGCTGGCGTGCGCGATCGTTCATCATATTGTCGCGTACTGAATTGTGCTGCTCGGGTCGTTGAACCGAACTCCAATTGCCGTCTTGCCATTTGCTCCAATTGCCATTCTGATCGCGACGGTAAACGCTTCCATCTCTGCCGGCATAAACATTTTCGCCATTCGATCCGATAAAGCCCCGACCGTCCTGTCCGCGACGGGAGATGATGCCTCCCTGATCGCCGCGCGTAACCCGCGTCGTATTGCCCGCACTGCTCGTGAACCGTTTTGTGTTTACCCAATCATCGCCGCGTTGCACGTGTGTCGATCCCCAACTTCCGTACACACCAGAACCCTGCCGCGTCTGGGCGTAAGTTCCAGTACGCGGGTTATAAGCCTGTGCGGCGCCCCGCGCTCCATAAGGTCCATACGCAAAGGCTCCGCGAGCATAGGTTCCGGTGGTCGGGTTGTAGCGAGCACCGAAGCCGGCGCCGCCGTATGGTCCATATATTCTTCCGGCTGTCCCATACACGCCTGTGTACGGGTTGTACCACGCGCCATAACCATAGGTTCGCCAGTAGGGGTAGTAGATCGGGTAGTACCCGCCGTACCAATAGTAAGGCGGGTAGTACCAGCCAGTGCCCCAGACGGCACAACCCCAACCGACCATTAAGCCGGTATAACCTGCATAAGCAGCGAACGTTACCCACTCGTCGTCGTCATCCTCGTCTTGTTCGAGAGTGACGTAAGTCACGCTATGTGCGGGGGAGCTTGGGGGAATGTTGTATATCTCCTGGGGAACAGCACTCGCGATGGTCCATGGACCTTTCGGCGTATTGGCGCTGAACCAAACTCCCTGAAAACACATGTAATACAGATCGCCGGCTTTAATGATCTCCTTGTCTGTATTTTTCGCGCGTTGGAGTTGCGTGCCCTGAATCACCTCGTACTCCGGCTCACCGTTGTAATTGACGTCCGGAGCCTTGATCTCTTTTTTATTGATGCGCGCTATCTGCGGCACCTGTGCAAGCAATACAGCCTCGGCTGCCTGTTGTGTTCCCGGCACTGAAGCCAGCACCCGCGAGCGTGGATGTTCGAGCGAGATCAGCTTGAAATCCTCCGGCAGCTCGGGCGTGGCGAAGGTCCATGGTCCATTTATGGCGGGCGCTTTGAACCATCTGCCTGTTACCAGATAGAAGAAAGGACCGTCTTTTCCCAGCCGGAAAAGATCACTTTCGGTGTTGTTGATCCAGAGCAATTGGGTCGCAGGCACCGGAACGTAGCTCGGCTCACCGTCGAGCAGGAGCAGCTCGGCCAGGTCACTGGTAACAAACACGCTCGGCACGCGTTTAACGGGTGTACCAGGCAGATTCGCGCGAACATCTTTCCAATTGTCATCGCTGGGCAGTTTGTTGAAACTGTCAGGCAGCTTGCCCGCAAGTGACCAGGCCCCTGTCAGGGAAGTCGACTTGAACCACGATGTATCGTTACGCAGGTAGTACAGTCCCGTCGGTCCATGCTGAAAGACGTCCCAGTTGGTATTGACCGCAAATTTAAGCTCATTGTCTTTGATCGGACTCCAGATTGGCTCGCCGTCAAAACTCACGAGGATTGCCGGGATCTCGCTGACATATATTTTGGGCGGATCGCCTTTGATACCGGCGACATTCCTGGGGCGGATGGTGCTCTTATCCACGTAAGCGAGCACTCGATCCAGGGCGATAATCCGGTCTTCTTCAGGAATGTTTTTCTCAATCTCTTTTACGATCTCCTGTGTCTGCTCTTTCGGCAGCGTTTCGAAATTGGCTTCAGTGATCTTGAGCCTGGAAAATTTCACCAATCGCTGTTCCAGCGAGACTTCCGTATCAGTTTCGATCTTGATTGTTCCCACAATCGGTTTCTCGGCGCCTTTAGCGACGTAAGAAACGGCGGCCAGAGCAACTGCGTGTTTCTGGTCTTCCCAACTGGCGATCTGAGGTTGGAACAAAACGATTTGCGCTTCGCTGGGCAGGTTGTAGCCACGCGGCCAACCGCGGTCCTGCGCCTGTTGCGCTACAACGGAACCGATGACTATGAAGACCAAGAGAATTGCACTGATCACTCGCAGCATGATGATTCAATTCCTCCGAGGTTTGAGTGTATGAGTATCGGCAGGTTGGGATAACTGTCACTTTTTACAGTGAACCAGCCGCCTCTGGTGGGGCTACTTCACTTCTTTTTGATTGTCGAGGATGAGTTTGTAAGGGTCTGACGAAATGCTGTTATAGCCATAAAACGGTTTGTCGTTAATTACGATCATGAAGAGGACCATGGCGAGAAAGGCTGCCATCAGGGACACGAGTATCGCGTGCAGCTTCAAATCCGGGATGTTGTAGAAGTAGGCAACCCCGACACTGATGATCGCCCCTACCCAAATGACTGCCCACATGACTGTTGATAACCCGCTGCCGACCGCATCAATGCGCAATCTGCGATACTCGATCAGGTCGTTGTAGGCTCTCAACGTTTCATTATGGAGGGCAGCCTGGCTGTTACTTTTTGGCTCGAAAGTAAAGAGCAGGGCCTGGAAGTCATTTAAAATCCTTACACCGATCGTTACGTTTTGACCTCTTCCTTCCCTTTGGGCAGGCCAGGCTTCATTGATGACAAAATCCGTGTATTCGTGGAGTTTAGAACGAAGCTCGTCACGGATCGGTGAGGGATACCCAGTAATGTCCCTATACAATGACGCGATAGACGCTGCTTCCTTTGAGACTAATTCAGAAGCGTTCGAGTTTGTATTCCAAACAGCGACGGCTATCAGCCCAACGGTGATTCCGTAAAATACTCCTATCGCTTGCACGGTGCCGCTGACTGCCTCATGGGTACCCTCGTAATAACGCAACTTCGGAATCAGCAGATGTCTTACCAACAGCAGTCCAATCAGCGCGACACACTCAATGAAGACCAACATCATGAGCGCTGCTGTGCGCGGTGAAACTTCATAGAGCCAGATGGGCATAAATCACTTCTACAGGTGATTGGAGTCTCTGCTTAAGCGATCGCCGAAACACCCTGTTCATAGTGTTCCTGACCATTCTTGTCGCGACCACCCATCCCTTGCAAATCGCCCGTTTCTGCCAGAGCCTGGTCGTAGAGATCCAGAAAGGTCCGCTTCGACGATACCTCGAGAAGGTTCAGTTCCAGGCGCAGCATCGGGTCGCGTCTTTCCGGTAACGTATCGATCAAGTTTTCCAGCATCGCGCGCAGGCGTCGCACGATCTGGATGCTATCGCGGCCATACTGACGAATTTCAGTGACCGCCAGAAGAACAAAGTCTTCCCAGTTCGGGGTGCGATACACGAGCCGAAGCTGGCCGTTTCTGTCCGTTTCACGACCTTCCGCCAGAGAGCGTGAGCCAACGTCGCGCAGAAGGTGATGAATTTGATCGATAGCCAGCACCGCTGTTGTTGGATCATTTATCGCCGGCGAGAGTGCTTTGGAAGCAATGTCAACAATAATTCGAAATGCATACATGGGATCCTGCTCGAGAGTACGCTCCGGGCCCAACGCGACAGACTGGCGCAAACTCTCACCACTGAGATCCTCACCACCCTCAAAAACCCGGAACAGAGGATCACCCGCCGCGATGAAGTCACCAACCTGAGGCACTAGTTCGATGAGGCAATTGGAACTTTCAGCCATCGAGACGAGGCCTCTGCGATCGAAAGCAAGTACAACGCCGTCAAGTTCGTTGAGTACGAGACGTCTTGGATCTCTCTGCAAGCTCTCCACGGGTTTTGAGGTTGAAGGCTGGTCTCTTTTAAGCTTGGAGGGGTAAACGCTTCGAACCACTTCACGGCCCGCAAATCCAACCACTTGCAGGGCTGAACTCGGTCGTAATGTCTTACCCATACTGTCTATGAAGTAAAGAAAGAGCGCCAGATTCAGCAGGAATCCGTAAGCAGCTACGTAGCTGGTCAAAAGCGGCACGGTGCTTTCGATACGCACGAGCGCGCCAACGGAAAAAGTAAACGTAAACACAAACAACGACACACAGAGTTTCCGTAGGCGACTACGGTAAACAAGCAGAATAATGCGGGGTGTCAGTTGCGCACTGGCAAGTTGCACGGCAACCAGTACCGCGGAGGAACTAACAACTACAAGGGTGAACATCGATGCAGCAACTGTGCCCATTACAGTCTGGGCGACATCCGTACCGAGGTTCATTTCCCAACCCAGCGCGTGGTCGATCCGGTTGAGCAACGTCACCGCGATCAATCCCGCAACGATGCTCAGAGCGGGAAAGATCCAAATCGAGTTGCGGACATACAGTTTAAGACGGTATCGATCGAGCCAACTCATAGATGATCCTTAAAAGCGGAACACGCCGCCGAAAAATGGACCATGCGCTGATACCTTCAGGAAATCCGGTCCATCTTCGACTCTGTAACGCTCGAACTTGTAGCCTCCGCTGAAGCCAAGATTCCGCGTTGCAAATACTCTTATTCCACCTTCAGTGTGAAATAAGCGTTCGCCCATGAACGCGATTGCACCGAGGTTATTGAAGATGTTTATTTTGGACGTGGGATCGTAATCGAGATCGTATCCGACCGTGGCGGCGAACTTTGTAATAGAACCGCTAGCCGATCTTGTTCCATTGTTTGTGGAAGCGTTGATGTTGAGACGAGTGCTGACCACGCCCATGTCGCCCATTGGTCCGATCCTGAACTTCTCGTTACCCCAACGGTAGGCATACATCGCGCGAAAGGTGCTGAGTCGCAAATCACCAGCAGCGCTCAGGTTTGCCTCAAAGGTTTCACCGCGGAAAGTAAAGCTGCGACTGAGCGTTGTGTTTCGATCCCAGGTAGTTTGGCCATAGCCGGCCTGTAACTTGTGTTTTCCGTTCTCGGTCCGGTGCGTGTAGCGCAGTTCGAAGCCCAGTTCGTTGCGAAAGTTGAAGTCGCGCGAGAATGAAATGACCGAACCGGAAGCTCCATTTGCAGAAAAGCTCGCATCGCCTGAAGGGATTGAAAGAACGCCGCGTACTTCGATCTCGTTCCTCGGCGAATCCGAAGTTTGTGTTTTCACGATTGCGGTTGATAAGAAGAGGACCGCTGTTGCCGCCAGGTATGGAGTTAAGAGTCGCATGAGAGAGTGGTCCTTCTGTTCTATTGCCAGCGGGCAACACTCTACGGAAGCGTCACTCTTGCGGTAACTGTTAGTTTTTACAGTCGTGAGGAAATGTGAGGATCACCGTTTCGACTGAGGCGGGAACTTTTTGAACATTTTTTCGACTGCTTTGTTGATTGGTTTCTCAACGGTTTTGGCGTCGCGAACCAGATCACCGGTTGGACCATGCTCGAGGGTTTGAGTCGCGGTGCCTCGCCAAAGTCCATCCTTGGTTTTCGCGTTCGAGATAGCGATCATCAGAGTGCCTTTTGTTACCGGCCATGCCTGAGCGCTCGCGGGAATTCCGGTTGCAATGGAATTCAGTGCCGGAGCCCAGCTTGGATTTGTAACCGTCAGATCGCTCTCACTTGAAGCCAGAGCGGACACGATAAGATCAGGATCCGTCTCTACCTTTTGTAGTCCTTTAGCCGCCATTGCCTTATCGACGGCCGCGACGATGTGTTGCCTGATGACTGGGTTCGCCATCATTCCCTTGTCCCACGCATACGTCCTGTAGCTGGAGAAATCGACGCCGGGGTTAGACTCCACTTTTACCTTCTGGGCCTTTACCGTGAAAGGACCAAAAGCAATCAAGGCGATAACGATCAAAATCCTCATCTTCTTCACGTCCGTCAAACAGGAATGCCGGGTATTTTGGAGTAGTTGAATGGGAACAGGGTACTGTCAATTTTTACAGTAGTTCTGGCCAGTGCTTTCGAGTCAACTAGCTGCGACAACTGGAGACTGAATCAATGCTCTTACGCCCGCGAAAAATAGTTCTCAGCATCATGGCCGCAGGTTTGCTGGCTGGCTTCGCAATCATTTGCGTTGCACAGGAGTCGACGAACCAGGATCCCGAAGGGATGCGCAGGACCGTAAAACAATTAAGGTCCGAGAATGAACTGCTGCGTGGAAGAGTTTTGGAGCTGGAGAAGCGTCTGGAAGGTCAGTCTGTACGAGATCGTTTAGTACAGGAAGAACAGCGCGTTGAAAATCTGCTGGCTCAATTGGTGGCAGTCGGAGAAAAAGAAGCAGGGTTACAGTCACGTTCCGAGGAGATCAGCGAACAATTGCGATCTGAGAACATCGATCAACTTCCGATCTCAGGATCGCTGCGACCCGAGGAAGTGCGCGAGGCTACTCGCCGGCGATTGACGAGTGAACAGGACCGGCTGCGATCGCAACTCGACTTATTGCAGCAAAGCCGTGCCCGGCTGCAATCATCGCTTGCTGTAACGGAAATGTTGGTTCAAAGTCTTCGGGCCAAATTGCAAACTGTCCTGCGTCCCTGATTGTTAATGAGAAATGGAACGCCGCCTCGTGTAGCCTGCTTGGGGAGTTGGCCGCACAATGCAGCGTTTCTGATGGGCCGAGAATACAGGAGGTCTCGGCCCATATTTTTATGCAATCTCTCTGAATGCTCTGAGCGTTCGCTAGTTACGCCGAAGGCGTTCGCAATTCGCCGCAGGCGTTCACAATTACGCCGCAGGCGTTCGCTAACCGCAGCCGAGGCCTTCGCAATTCGCCGAAGGCGTTCGCAATTACGCCGAAGGCGTTCGCTAACCTCAGCCCAGGGTTGGAGGCTTTGCGACAACCCTGGGGACGACACATAAAACGGAATAGCAACGCTGAAAGCGTTAGGCATGTGCGGCGCTAACCCTTTCAGGGTTGATTACAGCAGGAATTGCTATCCCAGGGTTGGAGGCTTTGCGACAACCCTGGGGACGACACATAAAACGGAATAGCAACGCTGAAAGCGTTAGGCATGTG
>JAICGZ010000086.1 GCA_025922875.1 Pyrinomonadaceae bacterium | reverse complement strand
CGGAAACGCCACCGCCGAGACCCCACTTCAGTTGGACATCGATCCACGACGGATATTAATCGCATTAATTCGAACTATCCGTGATGGAATTCAACGTTTGCCGTCGAAGGACAAGTCTCTCGATGAGCTCGCTCAAACTGTCGATTACGTTTACCAGAAAGCTACCGCGGCCAAGTTTTCCAGCCTTGGAAAAACTTCACAGCAAGATACACGCAGCCGCTCATGGGAGTTGGCGGCGGCTATTGAAGACAAGAACGTGTTGAAGACCCTGGCGGCGATTACGGGAGCTGCTGCGATCGCCTTTGAAGCGGCAGCACTCATTGGACCAAGCCTCGGTTGGTTCCACGCTGCTGCTGTCGCACTCGCAGCCGTCTTCGCAGTGAGCTTCGCAGCATCGATCAAGCGCAGTCGTAGCCAAACGCAGACAGAAGCGAAAGAGACAGCTTTGGAGCACGACAATTCGCTGCAACAACTCGAGACGGATCTGAAAGATATTTTCGGCGCGTTGAAACGGAATCGATTGCGCACTGTGGTCGTAATGGAAGAACTCGACAAGATTGACGATCCCGAGGGCCAACAACTCGCCGCAGTCATTCGCTACTTCAAGAATCTTTTTACTCAAGCCCCGGCACTGTTCTTTTTTGTCACCGATAAAAGCTATTTCGACATCATTGCGAGCGACATAAAACGTGCGAGGCGAGCGCGCTCTTATGCAGTCCAGCATACTTTCTTCACGCACCGCATCTTTGTCGGACGTCCAACCACGGAAGAGAGTCTCCAGTACATTGCTGCTATTGCAGATAACGAAAACGATCGGAGAGCTATCGAGGCGGTGGCGCAAACACTCGGCAAGCCGGGCCGCATTGATGAGGCAGACCAACTGGGCCGTTTTATCCGCGTGGTGTTGTTTTATGCCGCCAACCACCTGTTCGATTTGAAGAACGAATTGCGACGCTTTGCGAGAAACAACGAAGAGCAACTTAACGGAAAACCGGTGCGCGTGAGTAGCTTCCTGATCGACGATCAGACGTTACCGCCGGAGGAAGCCGCGGTGGCTGTTTTCCAGGATCTCATCGTCGAGAAGAGCAGATCATTCGAGATAAAAGGCGGCCGGGCTTACGCGAACGAAACGCTCGCCGATAGCTTGTATGCAGTCTTCAACGAAGTGGGTTCTAAAGAACCACAGAAGATAGATTCGTTTCTGCCTATTAGTAAGACAGACTCGGCTGATGGGTTGCTGCTCGACGAGCAACTCGATCTTCGTGAAGCGGCGCGGGTGCGAGAAGCTGTGTATTCACTGATTGATGATCTCGAACGTGGACGCGCGCTGGAGTCGCGAGACACAACGGCGAACACGTTTACCTGGCGAGCCGATGCTGCGCAGGCATTCCGCTACGTGCGTCAGTTACAGAAACATGAAGACAGCTTGATCGCGGAATTGCTGCGATATGCATTGCTGGCCAATAAGCTGCCCGGCTACGAAGAACCGCATCCTCTTTCGATGGAGTTTGCGGAGCGTGTCAATCAATTACGCAAAGCGCCGGAAGCGCTGACTGCTGACGCCGCTTTAGCCGAGCAACGCTCCCTGCTGGACTCTTACTCGGCTGCGCTTTCAGACTCATTTAATGTTCGACTCGGTGAACTTGGTATTTATGGATTTACGTTTGAGGAAGTCGCTCGAGGTCTGGGTGGCTCACTTCATCTTGTGAAGCCGAAATCCGGTGATCCTCGATTACGCACAAGTGCACCGAGAGGCGGAGTTTTGTTGGCCTTTGGTAGTACAGAAACGCTGATGACTGATGTCTGGTCGTTCATTAGACCAACCGCTCCGAGTTTATTTTCCCTCGGCCGCGTAGCGCTGGTGCACGTGCTTCATACGACCGGCACTATTGGCGAAGAGATCGTGAGTTGGGAGGAACGGTGGAAAGAGTTTCTGTCACAGCAAGCCGAAGGTCTCACTGATTTTCGCTTCGCGATCGATGTGGCGCCGCTAGTCGAGCCATTTGAGCTAGTCGAAGAAAAGAAAGGTCCAGACATCAACGACGTACAGCGACTCGCAGCATCACTCGCCGGCTTCGGCGCCTGGGTGCGGCCTGACAAACGTCCATACGATTGGATACCGCCCGATACACCACCGTTAGGGCCTGCATTCGAGGAGTGGAAAGGCATCCGCGAAGCCTCTCTTTTCCACATCTCAGGACCCCTCAGTAAGGAATGGCGGGGATTTGGTGAACGCGATGTCCTCGAGTCGAATGGAGCTGTAGTTTTAACTCCGCCGCAACTCGTGCGGACGAGCGATAAGGTATCGGTAGCCGCCGACATCGGGTTGAACTGCATGCTAATCGGATACGATCAGGCGCTCGGTGGTCCCGACCAGTGGGAGCCGATCGGCAAATGGCTACTCGCTAATGATCGAATCTTTTTGTTTGTGGACTGGACTCACCCATCCAATTGGGAAGCTTCTGACTTGATGAAAGCAAGTCGATTGGGAGCTCGAATAATTATGGTAAACCCAGGCTCTCTTCCACCTGGCTTTGAAGGAATTCAATTCCTCACCGCTCCATTGCCAGCAGCGAGCAACGAGGTGGAAGCACAAAGATAATCGTGTAAATCCTGAAAAATCATGTAAATCCTGTCACCTTACCTTCACTCGTACCTGAGCGCCACGATTGGATCTACTTTCGCAGCCCGCCGAGCGGGAACCCAGCACGCCAGTAACGCAACCAACGCCAGGAGCAGCGCGATGCCGGTAAAAGTCACCGGATCTGTCGCGCTCACGCCGAAGAGTAGAGTTTTCATCGTTCGAGTCACCGCCAATGAAGCGACCAGGCCAAGTGCTACACCGACCAGCGCCAGTTTCATTCCCTGCCCAATCACCAACCTGAGTACGTTTCCACTCTGCGCGCCGAGCGTCATGCGCAATCCGATCTCCCGCGTGCGTTGTGCTACCGCGTACGACAACATCCCGTAAATCCCGACACTGGCAAGTACGAGTGCGACTACAGCGAAGATGGCAAGCAACAGCATGGAAAAACGCCTTGGCGCAACCGATTGGGCCACGATCTGGTCCATCGAGCGCACGTTGAAGACTGCCTGATCTTTATTCAATGCCGCAATCTGTTCTCGTACGGCTGAGACAAGACTGGACGGTTCGACATCCGTGCGCGTCAGTAGATTGATGCGCCTGACTTGAGTTGGCAGGCGGTCGAGAGGAATCTGGTTGAAGTTCAAATAGAACTGCGACGGCCGTGATGGTTCGTCGAGGTTGTACTGCTCAACGTGCCGCACAATACCTACAATCTCATAACTAGGCGTACCGGATGAAGACTGAGTAATGCGTTTTCCAATCGGATCTTCACTCTGAAAATGTTGTTGGGCGAGCGCTTCGTCGATGACGGCGACGAGGGGCGTCTCTCGCGTGTCCTGCGCTGTGAAGACGCGGCCTCTTATCAACGCAATCCCCAAGGTCTCGAAGTAACCAGGACTCACGGTGTAGCGAATGCCCGACGGTTCTGTGCCAAGCTGGGGACGCGGTCTGCCTTCGATGAAGA
This sequence comes from Pyrinomonadaceae bacterium, assembly GCA_025922875.1. Classification (GTDB taxonomy): domain Bacteria; phylum Acidobacteriota; class Blastocatellia; order Pyrinomonadales; family Pyrinomonadaceae; genus PSRF01. The sequence goes on along the minus strand of JAICGZ010000086.1, from coordinate 17,557 downwards.
ACACCGGGTGGTTAGCAACACCTAAAGGAAGTCCATTGGAGACTGCCGTCGATTTTACGCCGGGCAGCCTGCGGACGTTCTGCTGCCACTGTTCGAAGAAAGCGGCGACTTGATGTCCATCGGTATTGTTGACTGAGACCTGCATCGTGAGCAGGTTTTGCGGATCAAACCCGGGGTCGACTTGCAGCACTCGCCTGAAGCTTTGAATGAGCAAACCTGCACCAACCAACAACGTAAGCGTCAGCGCAACTTCGGAAACTACCAACAAACTACGCAGACGCTGGCGGCCGCTGGATGAGCCGCGATCTCCTTCCTTCAATGCTTCCGTCAAATTCAGACGCGAAGCTTGCAACGCGGGAGCTAACCCGAATAACAACCCAACGAACACTGATACACCGAGTGTGAAAGCCAACACTGGCACATCGATACTTGTTTCAGTCAGGCGTGGAATACCGTCAGGTAACTGGTTGGCAATAAAATTCACGCCCCAGTACGCGAGGAGCACTCCCAGCACAGCGCCGATCACGGCGAGCATTAAGCTCTCTGTAAGTAATTGGCGAATGATGCGCCCTCGACTTGCACCGAGCGCCACGCGTACAGACATTTCCCTTCTGCGCGTGGACGCGCGCACAAGCAGGAGATTGGCGACATTAGCGCACGCGATCAACAAGACGAGGGCGACCGAGCCCAGCAAGATCAAGAGCGGCCGTCGCACATCACCGACAAAGGCTTCGTGCAGTGACATCAGGTATGCGCGGCGTCCGGTGTTGGTTTCGGGATACTGTTGTTCCATCCGCGAGTACACCACGTCCGTTTCCGTCTGCGCTTGCTGTATCGACACATTCGGTTTCAAACGCGCGACGACGGTGACGCCAGGATCGGCGCCACGTGCTTTGAAGCGTTCCGCTGTTAGCCCGATAGGTATCATGACGTCGGCTTCCAACCCGTACTGGAAATCCTGCGGGCTAACACCGACCACGGTATAACTCTGATTGTTGAGCGTGATCTGTTTACCGACGATGCCTGGGTCATTGCCGAAACGGCGGCTCCAAAATCCGTGACTAATGATTACTGCCGGGGTCGCACCTGGACGATCATCTTCCGCGAGAAAGTCGCGCCCCAGCACCGGCTTAACTCCGAGTAAGGAAAAGAATCCTGCCGAAACGAGTCGCCCCTGCAAGCGTTCCGGTTCGCCTGCGCCGCTGAAGTTGTAATTTTCATTCGAGCGCACCACCGAAACGGAATCAAAGAGGCTGCTCTGAGCGCGCCAATCGACAAAGTTTGGATAGGAGACCGAACCGCGAGGAACCAACTCGCCGAGCGTCACCAGTTGCTGCGGCGCCTGATATGGCAATGGGCGCAGCAGAACAGCATTGACGATACTGAAGATCGCCGTGTTGGCCCCGATACCCAAACTGAGCGTGAGCACAGCGATAAACGTGAAGCCTGGATGTTTGAGGAGCATGCGTCCGCTATAACGCAAGTCTTGCCAGAACGTCTCCATCAATCCTCCTCCCCTAACCTCGTAAGCCAGGTCTCTGATACTCCCCACATTGCCAAAACTCTTCGTAGCGGAAAGACGCGCTTCTTCCGGCGTCATTCCGAGTTCGCGATTGGCCTCGGTCTCCATCTCGATGTGAGCACGCATTTCTTCATCGATGTCCTGCAACACATGGTCGCGTCGAAACAAAGCGCGGACCCGCGCCACGAAAATATTCAACCACTTCATAAGCGCTTCCTTACGTAGCTTCGCGCATCTTCGCGATAACCAGAGCGAGGCGGTCCCAACTCTCTTCCTCGATGCGAAGTTGCTTCTGGCCGGCCCTGGTCAATTTGTAAAACTTCGCCCGCCGGCCTGTTTCGTTCTCGCCCCACTTGGCGGTAACCCAGCCCTTCAGCTCGATGCGATAGAGCGCCGGGTAGAGTGCTCCCTGCTCGACGGTAAGCATCTCGTCAGACATCCGGCGGATTCGCTGAATGATGCCGTAACCATGCAGCGGTCCGAGGGAGAGCGCTTTCAGAATGAGCATGTCGAGCGTGCCTTGCAGCAAGTCAGCTTTGGGATTAGTCATGGGCGTCCACACCTAAACGTTTTAGGCATGCTACCGCACGATGCCTAAGATGGCAAGGCTTCAGGTTGTGGGGTTGAATTTTGCGCCTTCCTGGACGCGCCCGTTACTCGGCGCTGCGCACGCCGACTTCATCGAGGTGTCGCAACAGATCGGCGGGATCGTTATAGACTCTGTAAGCGCCGGCTCGTTCCAACTCTTCGCGACCGTAGCCGCCTGACAACAGCCCGACGCCGAGTGCGCGCGCGCGCCGGGCGGCAAGGAGATCCCAAATACTATCGCCGACGACCACCGAATCGCTGATCGATACTCCGAGTTTTTCGGCAGCCGCGAGGAATAGATCCGGATCCGGTTTCGCATAACGCACGAGGTCGCGCGTGATTATCGGAACGTCATCGCTGATTCCGAGTAGACGAAGTGACAGGCTGGCGCTTTCCATCCGGCCGCTTGTGGCAATGGCCCATGGAACACCTGCTTTTGTGAGGTACGAACACAGTTCCTCGGCTCCCGGCAGTGGTCTAACTTGTGATGCATAACGCCTGAACGCCTCGCCGTGCGCTTGCTGTAATCGCTCCGCTTCTTCCGCCGAAACCGTGAGTCCGGTCTCGCGCAGCAAAGCATTGATGAATAGACCACCGCTCATGCCGATCTGACGGTGGATGCGCCACACAGCGAGATGAATTCCGCCCGACTCCAGCGCCTCCCGCCACGCGAGTACGTGTTGGTAAACACTGTCGACGAGAGTTCCGTCCAGATCGAACAGAAACGCAGTACGTGTCGGAGTTGCGCTGTCGTATTTCATCTTAGCCATTCAACTTTCTCTCTGTGCAATCTCTGTGTTCTCTGTGGGTGATTTTACGGCCAAGAACAACCACAGAGACACAGAGAACACAGAGATTGCACAGAGAAGGATTTGGCCGCTAGGCTTTGCTTTCCTCGGTCCGATTCTTCATCGCTCCTCTGATGTTTAGAAACGCAAGGCAAAGCTGAAGCACAATGAGCGCGAAGGCGCGATCGTGCACGCCCCACACGATCCACAGCACGTTGCTCAGGAGGAACAGCCAGAATCCCCAGTTGCGCTTAAACTTTCTTTGAGACCCAACCATCCAGGCGGCAATGACAGTTACAACCATTGCCGGCCACTGGATCGCGTCAAGAATATCCATCGAAATTAACTCGCTGCGAGGGCGGAACGCATTTGATCCGGCAATGCGATTTGTTCTTCCAGTGGATGAACACAGTTGTCACACGTTCCGCATCGCTCGCCTTCCATCTCTTCACCGAAGTACTCATGCAACAAACGCCAGCGGCATTTAGCACTTTGGCCATACTGCATCATTCGTTCTAACTTCTCTTTATCCTTCTCAATCTTCTCCTCAGACAAACGCGCGAGCTCTTCTAACTCTGCCCGCTTCACATCCACTCGCAACAAGCGAAAGAGACTTCCGCGTAACTCCCTCACGAGTTTCAATTCTTTCAGTAACGACAGGACAACGCGCACCTTCCCTTCAGCCACGGTGTTCGCATGTTCCCGCACTGTCGAGAGCGCAACCTGTGTCTCGGCCGCGCCAAGCGTCTCCAACGCTTGATACACCGCGAGTATGTCGTCAAACTTCGGGTGCTTACCACCAAGAAAGAACTGTTGCGTGCGTCGATCGTCAAGTTGATAAAAGAGACTGCAAGTTGCGGGTTCACCGTCACGACCCGCACGTCCCGACTCCTGATAGTACGCTTCGAGAGAACCAGGCATTTGATAGTGCACAACGAAACGGATGTCAGGCTTGTCGATGCCCATACCGAACGCGTTTGTCGCGACTATGGCTTTCAGTTCGCCGGCCATGAATGCTTCCTGGTTACTCTTCCGATCGCTCGCTTTCATGCGTCCGTGATACTTCTCGATCTTGAAATCAAACCCCTGCAACCAATCCGCTAAGTCCTCGACAGTTTTTACAGTCGCTGCATAAATAATTCCGGCGCCGTCGTGCTCACGGAGTACTCGCATCAGTTCTTCACGCTTCTCACGTTCATTCGTAACTCGCTTAACCTCGTAATGAAGGTTAGGTCGATAGATACCCGTCCTCACTACCCGAAGGCTTCCGAGATCCAGTTGTTTCTCGATGTCGGCTGTGACTTCGGAAGTAGCAGTCGCTGTTAAGGCAAGGACAGGTGGTGAACCGAGCGCCTTAACTGCCGAGCCGAGGGACAGATAGGCAGGACGGAAGTCGTGCCCCCACTCTGAAATGCAGTGTGCTTCGTCGATCACGACAAAGTTGAGCGCCTTCTTTCGCAACTCGGCGAGAAATTCCTGGGTAGTGAAACGCTCTGGCGTAACAAAGATGAAATCGTTGTTTTCAGTCTTTATTTGATCGAGATTTTCCTCGGTTTCCCGAGTGCTCAATGCGCTATTCAGTTGCGAAGCTTCCAAACCTGCATCTTCTAACTTATCCACCTGATCTTTCATCAACGAGATCAGTGGCGACACGACTACAGTCGTGCCAGGCAGGTGCAACGTAGGTAACTGGTAGCAGAGCGACTTCCCTGCCCCGGTCGGCATGATCGCGAGCGTATTGTTGCCCTCGAGTACCGATCGAATGACTTCCGCCTGGCCGGAACGGAGTTTATCGAGATTGAATACGTCGCGAAGCGTTCGCTTCATCTTCGTCAATTCGCGTGTAACTTTAGGGACAAGAGCACTCATAATCGCTGCATTCATTCGGAACAGATGCGGAGCTTGTGAAGGCCGTGGCAAGACGAGTGCCACTTTTTCCCACAAAGGCGCAAAGGAGCAGAGTAAAACGATCTTTGCTCCTTTGCGCCTTTGCGGGAACTTTGTGCTTTGTGGCTTGAAGACTTTCCGGCAGACTCTAACTGTGGGTATGTTTGCTCTCTTTCTCGGCGCGAGTGGCTTCCTTCTTGTGTCGCAACCACTGGTCAATACTCTCGCGAATAAACTCGCCCATGTCTTCGAATTCTCGTCCGGACTTCTCCCAAAACTCCTTGAACACCTTTGGGTCGAAGGCAAAGCCATATCCACGCCCGGATTCCTTCGCTGGTCCAAGTTCATCTTCGTAATAGGATGCAAGTTGACGCGAAGCCATTGCGACTACGGTTAACGAACTTCCCGCGGGCAAAGGCTCGAAAACCACGCTGACTCCGGGGTCCATTTCCTTGAGACGCGTAAGCACGCGATTGTATTGCTCAGTACAAAACGCAGCGGCGTCTTCTTTACCGCCGGTCCACTCCGTTTGCAGTGCCATGCGTGACGTGCGTCGAAGCACATTGATCAACTTGCGCAACTCTTTGTCTCTTTCCATAGTTACTCCTTCAATCGCAGGTGGGGATTGGTATGCAGCGCACTCGCGACCTGTGTCGGCGACGACCACGAACCTCAGGTTCGTCTTCGAAGTAAGCGTACAACTCGCGAGTCGCAATACGTATGACTTCCGGTGAGGCAGAGTCGCTCAATGGCGTAAACAACCCGTTGGCGGCAGGCTCGATTTCCGTCAGTCGAGCAAGTATGCGGTTGTATTGAGCAACCAGGAACTGCGTGGCATCCGTTCCGGCTTTGGTCCAGGCGGCATAAGTAGCCGCGCGATATATTCGTCGCAAGACGTTAAGCAGTTTCAGTGTTTCTTGTTGCATCTGGTTCTCCTCGTTAAGGCGTTAATTCAGTTTTGCCCGCAACAGTTTTTTGCCGTGATGGATTCTCCACTTCACCGTCGACAACGGAACTCCCATAAAGGCCGCGATCCGGTTCAGCGGCATGTCGTCAAGAAAGCGCAACCGCAAAGGCATAGCGTACTCAGGAGGAAGACTATCAAGCGCCTGTATCATCGACTCGTCGCGTTCCTTTTCAGCAAGCGGCTTTGCCAGTGCCTCAATCTTATCGAGCAGCGCCTCGTCCAACGGCACGCGTTTATTCATGTGCGCCGTTTCACTCTTACTAAATCGTAGCGCTCGATGACGCGTGATGGCCGACAGCCATGCTGCAAACCTGCGCGGCTCCTCGATTGTGGGCAGCGCTTTGAATGCCAGGAGTAGCGAGTCCTGCGCCACATCCTCCGCGTAATCGCCACCGACGATTGTCCGCGCGAGGCGGACAACGGCAGGCCGGTATCGCACGACGAGCTGCTCAAACGCCTCCAGGTTGCCGAGAATCGCCGCGACCACCAGTAGTTCATCAGGCGGCTCGAGCGGTGTCATCGATATTCCACGCTTCGGTAAACGACGTTCATTGGTATAGAGACATGTTACGAGGGAAAAGTTAGGTCGGTTTGAAAATTAAATCAGTGTACGGATCCGGTTGCTGCGGTATGATGATCAGGAAGTTCCGCCCTCGCACCGCTCAAAATCGTCTCACGTCGCTAATTGTTGGAGAAAGGTGAAGGCTCAATGGGAGCGAATGGATACGTAGATTATTACGAGGTCTTACAGGTAAGTGACGCCGCCGAACCGGAAACGGTCAACCGGGTCTATCGAATGCTCGCGCAGCGTTATCACCCTGACAACCAGGAGACGGGAAATGAAGCTCGCTTCCGGGAAATAACCGAGGCTTACCAGATACTCTCGAGTCCGGAAAAACGGGCACAGTATGACGTGAAGTATCGACAGCGACGGAAGGATCAGTGGCGGCTTGTATCGGCGGGTGCGCAGTCGGAGAATGATTTCGAGATGGAGCAGGTAGCGCGTCTGACGGTACTTGAAGCTTTATACACGAAGCGCCGTGTTGAGCCGCACAATCCCGGCATCTATTTGGTCGAGTTGGAGAAGTTGCTGGGCCGTCCACGTGAACATCTGGAGTTCACCATCTGGTACCTTAATCAGAAGAGGCTGATTAACATGGACGACGCACGCATGCAGTTAACGGCTGACGGCGCGGAGTATCTTGAAGAAAGTTATCGGAGTAACATCCAGCGGAAACGATTGCAGTCGTCGAATGAGTAAAATGTTTGCCCTAAAAGTTCGATCTGGGCGCAACTGTAGGGGCGGCCCTCCGTGGCCGCCCCTTGTTTGTTTGCGCATTCTTCGTAAGACGGGCGGTCACGGAGGGCCGCCCCTACAATTGCGCCCTTGAAGATCCCTTGAAGATCCGCCTTTAGAGCAAAGCTGCCGATAGCTGCTACTCATACCTCAGCGCTACAAGTGGATCCACTTTTGTCGCGCGGCGCGCGGGCACCAAACTTGCCATCAACGCCACCACAAACAACACCAACGGTACTAGGATGAAAGTCACCAGATCAGTTGGCGTAACTCCAAATAAGAGACTCGCGGGCAACATGCTTGTGTCCTAAACCTTTCATGCTGGTAGCCGGATCGCCCCACCGGTTATCAGACATAAACTCCCGCCAATTACTCACGTGTTTTCACGGAAATCCAAGAACTTGAGTTAGATTGAGTAGGTTGTCGGCTTCTTTCGATAAGTCAGGTAACGTTAAGCGCATCGTGCGTTATAATGAAGGCTGAATGAAACACTCTCAGGACCAGGGAAAGTCCCGGATCGATCCGGATCCCGTAATCGAGGCCTACAAGAAGCACATAGATGGGACCTTGATTCGCGAGAACCTTCGACTCACTGTGGACCAGCGTTTCCAGCAGCTAATGGAATTGCAACGTTTTGCCGAAGAACTTCAAAAGGCAGGACGGAAGGCTCGTCAAAAACAGTGACAGACTACACAGCACTGATTCCTTTGCTGGTCGAGAATGAGATCGACTTCATCATCGTCGGCGGCGCCGCAGCCACTGTTTATGGCTCGGCACGGCTGACACTAGACCTCGATATTGTTTATAGTCGAGATAATCTTAACCTTGAGCGCATCGTTAGAGCACTCGAGCCGATTCAACCTTATCTGCGGGGCGCTCCCCCGGGTCTACCTTTCGAATGGAGTGTACAAACCCTCAAGAAAGGATTGAACTTCACCTTAATAACAACAATGGGAGCATTGGATCTGCTTGGCGAAATCATAGGCGGTGGTGGTTACGAAGAGCTCAAACCGGAAACAATCCGGATCCAGGTGGCGGGTGTGGAATGCAGGTGCCTTTCGCTTGAGCAATTAATCGAAGTGAAACGCGCCGCAGGTCGCCCCAAAGATCTTGAGGCCATCGCCGAGCTCCAGCAAATTCTCGAAGAACGTCGACAAGAGTAGTACGTACTGGCTTACCGCTCACCAACAGCCTTAACCCACGATGCGCTTTTCTGATCTACGCAGTCGCAACCATTCCTCCCGTACGCACAGATCAAACAGCAACCGATATCTGATTGGGAAAACCCACGCTACGGTGCAAAAATGAGGAGCGTCGGATCAGCTCGAACATCTGTAACGCTCGGCGCGAAACGGTAATGATTACGAGCACAACCAACTTGAAAAGCGTCGAGTTGAATTCGAGCGTGTTTTAGAGTCGCGTTATGGGAATTCCAAATTCTGTCCTTGACTCGTTAACGACCAATCCTGCTTTGCCGCCTGAGGTTGAAGATCGGTCTGCATGGTACGGGCCGAAGTTGGCGAAGTGCGAGGATTGGATAGAGCGCCTCTCTGAAGATGAGATCGCTGAGGTGGAGCGGGCGTTCCGTAGGTTAGACGCAGAACGAATCGACTTCACATCCGTTACTGCCACTGATGTTCCACTTCCCACTCTCGCGTCGAGGTTGCAACGAATACTGGACGAGGTGCTCAATGGTCGTGGATTTGTCCTCATCAAATCTCTGCCGGTAGAGCGTTGGACCAGGCGTGAGGCGGCGATTGCTTTTCTTACGATTGGAGTTCACCTGGGCGATCTGCGGATGCAGAATGCTGAAGGACATTTGCTCGGGCATGTTAGAGATTTGGGACGCTCCAGCGACGATCCGAACACGCGTATCTATCAGACGCGTGAACGTCAAACTCACCACACCGATTCATGCGACGTCGTTGGCCTGTTGTCTTGGCACGCTGCGAAATCAGGTGGCTTGTCGAACCTCGTATCATCCACCACGATCTTCAACGAGATGCGCCGGCGCAGGCCCGACCTGCTCCGAGTCTTACTCGAGCCAATCGAAACGGACCGACGTGGTGAAGTTCCCGAAGGCTGCAAACCTTATTTCACAATTCCTGTCTTCAACTATCACGACGGATTAGTCTCCGCGATTTACCAGAGGCAATACATCGAGTCGGCCCGACGCTTTCCCGGTGTGGCGCCACTCAGTCCGCTTCAGATCGAGGCACTCGATCTGTTGGATGAACTCGCAAATGACCCGAAGCTGAACTTGATGATGGAACTTCAACCCGGCGACATTCAACTCGTCCACAACCACACGATCCTTCATGATCGAACTGCCTTCGACGATTATCCCGAGCCTGAGCGCAAGCGTCACTTGCTGCGCCTGTGGTTGGCGCCGCCCGGCGCGCGCAGTCTGCCTGAAGTCTACGCGGAAAGGTTCGGCTCAATTACGCCAGGCGATCGAGGTGGCATTGTCGTCGCAGGATCGAAAGCCACAATACCATTTGAGTGATCCATCCATAAGATGCCCGAAGGTCCAGAGGTGCGAAGATATGCGGATGCGCTTCATGCGGCGTTAACCGGTCGCGTCATTGTTTCATTACAAGCAAGAACAAAAGAGGCGCGGAAATGGCTGCTGGAAAGCGAGCAACGCATCACCGGTCGACGAGTTGAGCGCGTCATCTCGCATGGAAAACACCTGATAGGCTATATCGAAGGCCGATTCTTCTTTCACTCACACCTCATGATGTGGGGGCGCTGGCAGACGTTTTCCGAGCCGCCAGAAAAGGATCGGCGCGAACGAGCCCGCATCGTAGTTGATGGCGCGGCTGCAATCCTGCTCTCCGCGCCGATATTCAACGTTGGTGAAGGCGATCCTTACGAAATAATCGAGTTCCTCGACACGCTTGGTCCAGACGCGTTGCCATATCGTGGTCCATTCAATCGCGCAGAGTTTCTTCGCCGATTACTTGAATACAAGGACGAGACGATCGGAGCCGCACTATTGAACCAGCGCATTGTCGCGGGACTCGGAAATTACCTGCGCGCCGAAATCCTTTTCCACTGCAAGCTGAACCCATGGCTAACCGCCGGCGAGCTCAACGAGCGACATCTCACTTGTTTGTCGAAAACAATTCCGCGTTTGGCGCGTGACGCATACAAACGCAGCGCTACCGCGGGGGAAAAAGATCGGAACAGAATGGCGACCGATCCGTCCCTGGTGTATCAACCGGGCCGCGAGATCGGCACGCGACACCTTGTCTTTCGGCGTACGAACCTGCCGTGTTGCGCTGTGGGCAGAAGATCCGACAACTCAGGCAACGAACCATTCAGACTGAGGAAGAGGACGAGGAACGCACTCGCATCGTTTACTTTTGCGCGAAGTGTCAGGGAGTTCAGGTTGAAAAATGATCCCTACGTCCTGAGATCTTGTCCAGCATCTGAATAAAATTGCGCTTGCGTTTGTATTCGACGCGAAGAGCCGCGAGGTAATCATAGAAGTCAGACTCGCAGTTGAGACGTGAGGTGAGTTTGTGCATCTTCTTCAGTAGCCTGGTGGCTTCGGCGTAGGCGGCGTTGTTTGTCCCGCCAACAGTCGGTCCAATCAATTCTTTGTAGACGAGGTAAGCTCTGGCCGGATGCGCTTCCGCTAAGCGGTCGGCGAGTTGAAGCCACAGATACGCAGAGCAGCCTCCGGCGATTGCTTCCTCCCACGCGTCTTCGTAATTGCATTCCCACAGAAAGACTTCAACCAACGTGGAGCGATCGCCGCGCGAGTGCCATGGATTAGAAATCGGGATGCCTTCGTCCCGTGACTTAACGTCGGAAGGTCCAATTCTTTCACGTAAGAAGCGCAAGGCCTCCGTGCGCCAATATTCCCATTGATCATTACTCTCCGGTTTTAATTCACCTCGACCGTTCGCGCGATCATTTTTGCCGACCAGTCTCAATTTTTCACGCGGTAACTTCACCTGCAATGCGTGGTCGTGCAGGTGCTTGTACATCTCGAGCCCGGGACGCTCAACGAATTGTTCCCAGATCAGCATCATTGCTCTATCGTGAAAACCGCGGCGGTGGTATTCCGCGGCCATGAAGTCTGATAGACGATTATCGAGACGTTCAAATGAGGCAGCACCCTGCTCGGCCCAGTGCAGGGCGAGGTCGTGATGCCCTGCTTCGCGATAAGCCTCGGCGATTTGCAGGAAGGCATACGGAAGGGAGAGATCGCGTTGTTTGATGGCGATCAACTCCTCCAGATTTCCTGATTCACGAGCCAGCGTTTCCATGATCGAAGTAATCCTGAAGCGGCTTCCATAGCGCTCGTGGTCCTCGTCGCCCGGTGTTAAAGCGGGAACCTTTGACCAAAGTTCTTTCGCGAGTCGTCGATATTCAGCCACGCCTTTTTCGCCAAGCACGTCCGCGTAAACGGCAGCCGCCCCATGGAAAAACTCCCAGTCGCTATTCACTTCAAACTCGAAGAGCCGTCGTGCGAGCGCGACCGGATCCTCTCGTGCCATGATGCAGGCGGCGTGATGCAAATCGGTGAGTTCAGGAATGATCTCGCCGAAATGTCCAGCGGAATCGTCGACCTGGCCAATCGCTTTCTCAAGACGCGCGAAAGCATATTCCGTCAACTCCACAACCGCCTTTGCGTGGCCTCCTTCCAGTAGACCGCGAAGGGAGTGGATAACTTCAAGCAGTCGACGCGCGAAGCGAGGCATTGAGTAGTAGTCGATTCCTGACGTTCGAGTCGCGTTAGTTATAGCCTTCTTGAATACTGACAAGTCTGGACCAGTTGGAACTGAGGCGGCTTCTGCGAACTCTAACTTGTCTCGAAGCCGCCGGTTGTTTGAAGCTTCCGCGACAATGAGATCGACAAGTTGCTGGTGATCCATGTTTTCGAGAAAAGTTTGCAATGACGATTTGGATCGGAGCTGTTTGTCAGCAGACTGGCTCAACCAGGCGAGCCCCACGGCGACGCAGTGTTTGCAGAAGTTGCCGTCTTCACCAACCGGGCAGGTGCAGTTGTATGTGAGCCGGTTATTGCGACAAGAAAGCCGGACGCGATAAGTGTCTGTGCCGCGAACCCTGGCTGAGATGCTGTCGTGGTGAGTTTCGAGGTCGGTGATGCGAGCTTGTTTGTGATACGCCTCACCACGGGCGAACCACCGCTCGCCGGCGCGCGTGCGGAGGATGCGTTCGGTTATGCAATCGAGAGTGGACACGATTCACAGATTACACCGTTTACACGGATGGTAACGAAGTCACTTGTTATTTTTGGTTTGTTGAGTGCAAATCGGTGTAATCTGTGGCAAAGAAGAGAGGGTTTGGACAGCTATGAGAACTTACCTGTGTGCCCTGGCGCTAAGTATCGTTTCACTCCTGGTGAGTGTTACTCCAGTCGCAACTTTACAGAAGAAATCCGCGGAGCAGGTGCTATTCGACGACTTTAGCTACAACGATAAGAATCAACTAAAGAAAAATGGCTGGATCATTCGTACTGCGCCGGGCTGGCCCGGAATGCCGGGTGCAAACTGGTTGGAAGAAGGAGTGTCGCTCCTCAAGGATCCGAGCCAGTCCAACAACCAAATCCTGCGAATGATGTCTTCGACGGACGGCCCAGGCGCGAACACCACTCAAACCCAGATCTGTCATCAACGCAAATATCTCGAAGGCACTTACGCCGCTCGCGTTCGTTTCACTGACGATCCGGTATCCGGGCCGGGAGGCGATCAGATCGTCCAGGCCTTTTACATGATCAGTCCCTTGAAGGCGCCGATGGATCTCGACTATAGCGAAATGGACTATGAGTACTTACCGAATGGCGGCTGGGGAATCGATGGTCCAACGCTTTATGCAACGACCTGGGAGACTTTCAGTCCGGAACCCAACTGGAAAAAAGACAACGTCTTTAAGACCGCTAATGGCAGTCAGGCCGGCTGGCATACGTTGGTTACGCAGGTACTCAATCAGAACGTTCGGTATTTTGTCGACGGCAAATTATTTGCCGAGCACGGCGGGAACTATTACCCCGAGGACACGATGTCGATCAATTTCAATATATGGTTTATCCGCGACGGCATGAAGCAAGTAAACGAGCGACGCCAGTATCAGGAAGACATCGATTGGGTATTTCATCAAGTGGGCGTCGCGCTAACGCCGGAACAGGTTGAAGCAGCAGTCGCAGCTATGCGTCGCAAAGCAATCAAATTCCGCGACACCGTGCCCGCGAAAGTACCTGCGCTAACGAGTCCGTGTAACCTCTGACAGGTTAGCTTTTTGTTTTCGGCAGTGGGGCGGCTTCTTTACCGTTTGTTTCTTCCGGGGTCACCACAATTCGCTCCTCTGACCCATTCGCTTCGGCGTTTGTTCCCAGTTGCTTGAGAATCTCAGGCACGTTAAGGCCAAGAGCCTGTAACTGCTGGAGGAGTGCGTAGATCATGGTTGGACCAGTTTGCGCGAAACGGTTCAAGCCTCCCGGTCCACCGCCGTTTCCCTCGCCACCACCATGATCGATCATCACTACCTTTTCGATATTGCCCAGCGGCTCAGAAATGGCTTTTAACGCGGGCGCTGTAGATTCGATAATGCCGGGCAGCCGCTCGAGGATGGTCTGAAGCCGTGCAGCGTCGTTGAATTCACGCCAGGCCGCTGCCTTCTCTTTAATCGCGGTAGCTTCAGCAAGCCCCTGAGCTTCCACAGCTTTCGCTTGCGCCAAACCTTGTGCTTCGATCTTGGCCGCCTCAGCAAGACCAAGCGCTCGTATTTTCTCAGCCTCAGCACGACCCTCTGCTTCAATCGCCGAAGCACGACCCATTCCCTCTCGTTGAAGTTTTTGACTTTCGGCTTCAGCCGTCGCAATCAGTGCCTGTTTGCGTCCTTCGGCTGCAAGGATCGCCGCCTCCTGTTGTCCCTGGGCCAACAACACAGCCGCTCTTCGTTCAGCTTCCGCTTTCTTCACAACGGTCGCTTCGAGTTCCTTCTCTCGTCGCAGTACCTCCTGCTCCTGAACGGCAATCTGTTCCTGTGTTCGGATTCTTTCAACCCGAACCTCTTCGGCAACAACCTCCTGTCGCGCTTTTGCTTCCGATAGTGGTCCAGCCTGTTCTGAGGTAGCCTGTTCACGCTTAATCTCCGCCTGAAACTGTGCGCGCTTCACCTCGGTCTCTCTTGTCGAGGCGGCAATGTCTGCCTCTGAAGCCAGGCGTACCCTTTCTCCTTCCTGCATGGCGAGGGCGGCTTTGATCTTTGAATCACGCAGTGCTTCGGCCTTGCCGATCTCTGCGTCACGCTGGACCTCAGCCGTGCGTCGCTGGCCCAATGCGTCGAGATAGCCTTCCTCGTCGGAGATTTCCTGAATGGTGAGAGCGTCGAGGCCGATGCCCATTTTCTCTAAATCGCCGGCGGCCTCAGTCGTGAGTTTCTGTGCGAAGCTCTGCCGGTCGTTATTGATCTCTTCAACCGTCAGGGTTCCGAGAATAGCGCGCAAGTGTCCCTCGAGTGTTTGGAAGACGAGCTTATGAAACTCATCCGGCTGCATTCCCAGAAAGCGTTCGGCCGCCGCGCGCATCGACTCGTCGTCACCCTTGATCTTCACGTTGGCGACTGCCTTAACCGAAACAGGAACGCCTTGCACAGTGTAGGCGCGAGAAGTGGCGAGCGGCACAGTGATCACATTCAGACTGAGATACTCAACCTTTTCCAAAAACGGAACGATTAACGTAGCGCCGCCTCTAACCAGTCGATAACCGACGACTGTGCCGTCAGGGAGTTTGCGCGAGCGCCCGGAGATTACCGCGGCGCGGTTCGGCGAAACCTTTATGTAGTTTCGGCTGAGTAACATCATTGCGATCAGAAATCCGATCACAACGACCAGAATGACTACGGGGATGAGCAGGTTTTGAATGTCAATTTCGGGCATTTCTTTACCTCAACTGAAACGAATGGATCTGAGTAGATGCCTTCGACTATTGAAAGACGCGTGTCTTCTTAAGAACGAAGTTGGCCCAGGTGGTTGTCATCATCGTAAGGGCTGACGATCAGAGAATCACCGGCAATCTCTTCTACGCGAACTATCGCGCCGGCTCTTATTTCGCTGTTGTTTTTCGAGCGGGCCAGCTTTTCGACGCGCTCTTCTCCGACGCGACAACTGACCTGGCCAATACTTCCGGGAGCGATCGGAACGATAACCTGAGCGGTACGTCCGACTAGTTGCGTGGTCGTCACAGAACTGGAAGACTGCTGCTTGTACAGAAAGCGCGCGAAGATAGAAACCAGGCCACCAAACACAATGCCGCCGGCCAGACCGACAAAAGAACTAGCCACAATGCCGAGGCCCATCTGTATGCCGATCGCTCCAAAGCCTCCAAACGCGGTAATAAACACACTAATTACACGGCTATCAAGGAGGCCATGTCCATCCGCGGAGCCGTCAAGTCCCGTATCAAATCCGAAGCTATCGAAAATATCCCCCGCCACCAAAGACACCAGCAGACCGACGAAACCGATAGCGGCAATCCCGAGAAAGACTATTAGCGGGCTCAGGGTTGAGAAAAATTCAGGCACTTAATGATCCTCACTTAACCGTTGAGTAGGCGAACGGGCATTGTCAGAGAGTAACACCAACGCTTGAACGGTAATTAGACTATCACTGGCTGCGCAAAAGTTAAAAGGTCTTGACGAAAAGCTAAAGCATGCCGGAGACTGCTGGGAGAGGTCACCGTGACTAAAAAGCTCAACCTAAAGTTTGTTCTCTCAATTGGTCTCCTGCTGATTTCAATGGTGTCGACTGCCGTTGCGCAGCAGAACCGGCGGGCATCTGTGACCCGCGTGCAAATCAGAGACGCCGAGCGACGACTTGCGGACATGGGCTACTGGACCGGAATTGTCGATGGAGTTATCGATCCGGCGACGCAGGCAGCACTGATCGCGTTTCAGAAATGGGAGGGCCGTCCGATCACCGGTGAATTTACGCTGGAAGAGATCGAAGCGATTAGGACGAGCGCCGGTCCCGAAGCGAGGGAGCCTGGATACGAGCATGTTGAAGTCGATATAGACCGCCAGGTGTTGCTGATCGTCAACGAAGAAGGGGGTCTCAGAATTCTGCCCGTAGCCACGGGTACTAACAAGCCGTTCGTTTACGATGGTCAGACGAGCATCGCTTACACACCACGCGGAAGATTTGTTGTTTACGATAAAGTTATTGGTTGGGATGTGGATGCGCCCGGGCAAATGTACTACAGCAATTACATCAGCGGCGGCATTGCGATTCACGGAAGTTATAACGTTCCGATTCGGCCGGCTAGTCAGGGTTGCATTCGGATACCAATGTTCGCAGCTCGTGAGGTGAGCAGGCTGTTAAAGATAGGAACAATCGTGCTCGTGTACGATAAGGTCTCGTTCGTTTCCGCAAAGCCGTGGGTTGAAGACCCCCAACTCAAAGAAGCCGCTCTCGCAACCGCTGCTCATCACTGACCTCAGTTAGTCGCCCACAACGCGAGCAGTCCTGGCACAAGTAGCCAGAGCAGTCCCTTCACCAGAAAGAAAAGAAATCCCCAGAAGCCGAGTCGTTTGATCCACTTAGGCACCTTCATACGGCCTCACCACAATAACTCCTATCCAGGATCTGTCAGGATAGATTGTCCAACAGGAACAGCATAAAACAAAGCCCTCTCGGAGTTCAGGCGCCTCCTTGGAGTGCGGCGGCCTGGCGCCGCTTTGTTCTAGATCTCGTGATCAAAGGCCAAAGCGGCGCCAGGCCGCCGCACTCGCCGCACTCCAAGGAGGCGTATTCGTTGAGCGAAGAATTTTCATGACGTTGATGATAGTTTTCCCGCGACGCTTGCGCCTTAGTGGTTGTTAGACGAACTGATGAACAATTAACACTCAACCCTAAAGGAGACGGCATACAAATGAGAATCAAACTCACATTATCGAACTGAGTTTCACTGGGCAGGGCATTGATACGGAGGGCGGCTTGAAGGACGCCGTGTAATGGGCAGACCCCGCCGGCATTTGTTTCGTTCGAGGGAATGATCCAGACACCGCAGTAAAGATGTGGTTGGAGATCTTCTCCTTAAAGCAAAAGCCCGCTCGAGAATACTCTCGAGCGGGCTTTTCTTAATTAATCCCGGCGACTTCCTACTCTCCCACGCAGTTTCCCGCGCAGTACCATCGGCTCCAGCAGGCTTAACTTCCGTGTTCGGGATGGGAACGGGTGTGACCCTGCCGACAAAATCACCGGAAAACCGGTTCAAAATCGAATAGCGCTGTGCTGGCAAGTCTCACGCGCAAGCGCGAGTGTTTGTTGCTTGAGTAAATTTTATGGTCAAGCCATGGGACTGATTAGTAGTGGTCAACTGAACGTATTACTACGCTTACATATCCACCCTATTACCTCGTGGTCTACAAGGAGTCTCACTGGCAGGTCTAATCTTGGGTCTGGCTTCACGCTTAGATGCATTCAGCGTTTATCCATGCTCCACTTAGCTACCGAGCGCTACGGCTGGCGCCAT
>JAICGZ010000085.1 GCA_025922875.1 Pyrinomonadaceae bacterium | reverse complement strand
CGCGGCCGGCGAGGTGGCGCGCATGCATCCATTCGCGCCAGTTCGCCGGCCGCCATTCAACACAGAGGACACAGAGACACAGAGGACACAGAGGACACAGAGGACACAGAGGTTGCACAGAGAATCAGACTTTTCGGGCAAAGCGGGTTTAAGTTCTCAAAGTGAGGTGAACTAATGAAGATTCTCATCGGCTACGACGGTTCCGAATGCGCCGACGCTGCGATCGACGATCTGACCCAAGCGGGGTTACCAGCGTCTGGTGAAGTTCACATTATGTCTATCGCCGAAGTATGGCTACCGCCACCACCGCCTTCGAGTTACGAAATCATCGAGGAGGCGCGAAATGCCAGGTCCCCGGCCGATTTGCAGCGTGATTTTTCCAGGCATTGTGCTGCCGCAAAGGAAATGTTGGCTTTAGCTGAACGCGCACGCGACCGCGTGCAAACTTTGTTTCCAAAGTGGAAAGTGAGTGCCAATTCCTCATGTGGTTCAGCAGCCTGGGAGTTAGTTGCTCATGCCGATGAGTGGAACCCCGATTTGATCGTTGTTGGCTCTCACGGACGCACGGCCCTCGGCCGGTTCGTCCTGGGCAGCGTTTCCCAGCGCGTACTGACTGAAGCTCGATGCTCGGTGAGAATCGCACGCGGTCGAGTGGAAGAGCCAAATTCTCCGGTGAGAATCATTGTGGGCACTGATGGGTCGGAGGCGAGTGACGAAGCACTCAAAGCTGTGGCTGCGCGTCACTGGCCGCCGCATAGTGAAATCCAGGTGATTATGGTTGACGACCCGTTAGCACCTGATTTCTTAGCGAAAGTGATTCCTCCTCTCGGCAAGATGCTCGAGGAAGATCGACAAGAGGAGCGAGCCTGGGTTGAAGAGATCTCAAAGCATTCACTCGACATCCTGCGTGAGGCGGGGCTCAAGGTTACCTGCGTACTCAAGGAAGGCGATCCCAAGCGGGAACTTTGCAAAGCAGCAGAAGAGTGGAACGCCGACTGTATCTTTGTTGGTTCCGCCGGTTTCAGCAACCGCTTTGAGAGATTTGTGCTGGGCAGCATTTCCGGAGCAGTCGCGGCACGGGCGCATTGCTCAGTGGAAGTCGTCCGCAAGCGTACCACGCAGCCAAAATAGTTTCAGACCGTCATCGATTTGGGAGGCAAGGCACATGATGAAGACGTTGAGCACTGAAAGGGCGCGCCAGTTATTTCAAACGGCGAGGGTTGCACGACTCGGTTGTATTGTGAACGGTGAACCCTACGTGGTCCCGATTAATTGCCATCTGGACGGCGATCACTTGTACAGCCACTCGCTCCCCGGTCTGAAGATTTCCGGCTTGCGCGAGAACCCTCACGCCTGTGTTCAAGTCGATGAAATCGAAAGCGACTTGCAATGGCGAAGTGCAATTGCTTTCGGCAAGTACGAAGAGGTCACCAAACCCAATGAGCGTTCAGATGTCATGTCGATGCTCCTCCGCAAGTTTCCCATGCTGACACCTGTTGAATCCGCGATCGCGATCGACGGCTTTTCTCCGGAGGTGATCGTGTTCAGGATCAGGATTGAACGCGTGACTGGGGTTTCAGAAGGGTAAAGCATCGGATAAACTTCGTCACCTATGCCCAGTGCAAACATAACTGCTAAAGAGAACGCCAACGTGCGTCGTGATGGCGACGTAGTTTTGCGTGATGGTTCGACCGTTCACATTCGCGTTATGCGTGCGTCGGATGAGGCTGGACTGTGCGCTTTACTTACATCCCTTTCGGAAGAATCACGCTGGCTGCGATTTTACTGTTTGCAAAATAGTGCCGGCCTGGCGGCAGAAGCTCATAGAGAGGTAAACCTGGACCAGGCTTTTGGACTGGTGGCATGCAGCGGTGACGACGAGCGCGTAGTGGGCCACGCTTTCTATGCTGCCATTGACGAGCAGCGGGCGGAGGTGGCGTTTACCATCGCGAACGAGTTTCAGGGACGCGGACTCGGCACCATCTTGCTGTGCCAACTTGCAGAGGTGGCTGCCGCAAACGGAATCAAAGTGTTTGAGGCAGACGTTGTTGCCGCGAACCATACGATGCTGCACGTGTTTCGCGCCTCAGGATTTCCCATCGAGGTAAGCGCTAATGCCGGACAGCTCCATGTAGTTTTTCCAACTTCTTTTACCGACGAAGCTCGCAAGCAGTTCGAACGCCGCGACTCGATCGCATCCGTCAACGCTTTGAAGCTCTTCTTCGAACCGCGAGCCGTTGCAGTGATCGGAGCTTCGCGGCAACGTGGCGCCATCGGCGGCGAGGTTTTTCATAACCTGTTGAGTTATGGATTCAAAGGTCCGGTTTATCCCGTCAATCCCTCCGCCAGTGAAATTGAGAAGGTTCCAGCTTATCCGTCGATCGAGGCGATTCCAGGTCCGGTAGATCTCGCCGTAATCGTTGTTCCAGCGGCGAAAGTAATTGAGGTTGCAGCTGCGTGTGCACGGAAAAACGTTAAGGCGCTGGTTGTGATTTCAGCGGGTTTCTCGGAGACCGGTAAAGAAGGAAAAGCACGTCAGGCGGAGCTGATGAGTGTTTGTCGCGGGGCCGGCATTAGATTGATTGGTCCAAACTGTATGGGCATCGCCAACACGAACCCGGGAGTGTTGCTTGACGCGACCTTCGCTCCGGGTGTGCCGCCACGTGGACGAGTCGGTTTCTCTTCGCAAAGCGGCGCTCTTGGGTTGGCCATCATGGAGTTTGCCAGTTCTCTCGGGCTTGGTATTTCGACTTTTGTTTCGGTCGGAAACAAGGCCGACATTTCCGGCAACGATCTCTTGCGATACTGGGAAGCAGATGACGACACAGACGTGATTCTTCTGTACCTGGAGTCGTTTGGAAATCCCAAAAAGTTTTCAGAGATCGCGCGCCGGGTCGGACGGAAGAAGCCGATCGCGGTGGTGAAGAGTGGGCGCTCAGCCGCAGGCGCTCGCGCAACTTCTTCGCACACGGGCGCGCTGATCGCCGCTTCCGACGTTACGGTCGATGCGCTGTTTCGACAAGCCGGCGTCGTTCGTACCGACACGCTCGCTGAGCTGTTCGATGTGGCTTCCTTACTGTCTAATCAGCCCCTTCCTGAAGGACCTCGCGTGGGAATCATCACCAACGCCGGCGGCCCCGCGATTCTATGTGCCGATGCTTGCGAGGCGCGCGGTCTCGAGGTCCCGGTTTTATCGGAGAGCAGCCGGGCAAGATTGCGTGCGTTTCTTCCGGCAGGAGCCAGCGTGGGAAATCCGGTAGACATGATTGCCTCAGCACCCGCTGACCATTACCGGAAAGCCATCGAAATTGTAGGCAATGACGACAATGTGGATTCGCTGATCGTAATCTTTACCCCGCCACTCGTGACACGTGCTGACGACGTCGGCAAAGCGATTGTGGAAGCCTTGCCTCAGATCGAAAAGAGCAAGCCGCTACTAAGTGTTTTTCTTTCCTCGCAACCGGCGCCAGAGGAGTTGGGAGGATCAGCCATCCGCATCCCCTCATACTCATTTCCGGAAACCGCGGCGATCGCTTTGGCTCGTGCGACTCGCTATCAACAATGGCGTGAACGCCGCGAAACTTACCCGGCGCGATTCGAAGACATTCGCGCTGACGAAGCGGCTGCGATTGTTGCTGCGGCGCTGACTCGCGGAGAAGGCTGGTTGAGGCCGGACGAAGTTGGAGGACTTCTTTCCTGCTATGGCTTGCCATTGATCGAGCAGAGAGTTGTCACCAACGCTGAAGAAGCTGGGGCGGCGGCAGAACAGATTGGTGGCGAAGTGGCGCTCAAGGCGATCGCTCCCGATGTCCTCCACAAAACTGAGGCCGGCGCAGTCAGACTTCATCTCACCGGCGGTGATGCAGTTCGCGCGGCAGCACACGAGATGCACGAGGTGCTGAATTCTCGCGGCCACGCACCGTCAGGCTTTGTTGTCCAACGCATGGCTCAACGCGGTGTCGAAATGTTGGTTGGCGTCGTGCACGATCCACAGTTTGGTCCGGTGGTGGCATGCGGCGCCGGCGGAGTTCAGGTGGAGTTGTTGAAAGACGTTTCGGTACGCCTCACGCCTCTTTCGAATGAAGACGCTGCCGAGATGATCCGCGCACTAAAGACTTATCCATTACTAACCGGTTTTCGTGGCAGTGTTATCGCCGACGTCGCGGCTCTTGAAGAGGGACTCTTGCGCGTAAGCGCGATGGTGGAGGATATTCCGCAGATTGCGGAGCTCGATTGTAATCCCTTCGTCGTTCATCAGAGTGGCGCGACTATTCTCGATGCTCGGATTCGAGTGACTACGGTAGCGCCGCCTCCGTTGGTCGGTGTGCGTCGTTAGAATCATTAGAAATTCAAACTGGGGAGAGCGAGGATGAAATGTTCCGCATGTGGAAGTACGGCTCTCGTAGAGGGCTCGCTAATAGATACCTCGTCTGGAGGGAGACTTGGGTTTCGGCCGGCTGACGTGTCCAGCCTGAAGACAATGTTTGGAATGGGCAGTCGTAGAATTGTCTCTTATGGTTGTATTCATTGCCGAACCTTACAATTGACCGTTGAATTCAATGAAGCAGATATTCAGAAGTATCAAGAGTTTGAAGGCCAACAACCAGGCGTGCTGGAGAGGATTAATTCGGGCGAGGAACGAGAAGCCGGCTAGATTGTTACCCTGAATAGTAATCCCGCTTCGCCCGAAAGTACCTTTTTACCGAGACGGTATTTCGCGCAAAGTCGCAAAGGAAGCCTTCGAACTCGGCAGCGCTTTGCTGCCTTTGCGTCTTTGCGCGAAACACCATCCTGGTACTTTTCGTGCGTCGCTGACTTTATCCTTCGTAAGCGAGATCGTCGTACTCCTCGTCGCAGATCTCACAGCGAAACGGATTGTCTAAACCGGAGTTTATCGCCTCCATGTAAAGACGAAAGCCTTCGTCGTCGACGTAAAGCTCTCTCGCACACATGCCACAGCGGACCTCGTGCTGATTGTTGTCCGTCATGATTGCCGTGGGCGCGATGATGTTTTGTTGGTTTTGATCGATATAAGAGCGAACTGTTGACATATTTCCTCCTTAGTTTTGTCGATGCAAGTAATGATCTCTGGAACCTGCCACCAAAACCGGACACGGCGCCTCGCGCAATACCCGATCGACGTTTGAGCCAAGCAGCTTGCCTATCGTCCAGTCGCTGCCGCTGACGCCCATGCAGATCAGATCGATCTCGTGCTCTTTGGCATAAGTCAGTACCTCTTCATAGACTTTGCCGCAGCGCACCACGTTTATAAATTTGCACCAGAGATGTACTTCCTTTGGTACCGCCTCCTGTAATTTGCGAGCCCTGAATGTATAGGCAGTGCTTGTACTGGATGATGACCAGGCCAGCTCAGGTTCATCGTGTCCATCCGTGGCGAGCACATGCATCAAATGCACCTCCGCTTGATACTCCTGCGCCAGAGAGACGCCATAGTTCAAGGCTGTCTCCGAGTCGTGCGAAAAGTCATGAGCAATGAGAACGCGATTCAGATCAATCTCGCCACTTGACATGCTGACCCACTCTCGTTCACGCGGATGGGTCACAAGCACAGGACAAGGCGCGCGTCGACAAACTGTTTCGGCTGTCGAGCCAAGGAGCACCGCCGAGCGAGGCCTTCGACGTGAACGCATAACAATGAGATCGATGTTTTGGGTCGCAGCCTCCTTAACAATGGCCTTGCCAATGTGGGAAATGTTGTGGCGGAGAATGCCCTCCCAATTCAACTCCTTCATGGCGGCGAGGCCGATGTGAGGCACGAGCGATTCTACGAACAAACGGTTCATGTGTGACTGCATCTTCTCAGGATCATCTTCCTCGGGAAGGGAATGCGCGTCGCTGCAGTGCAACAGGAAGAGCTTTGCTTCGTAGGCACGGGCCAGCGCCACGGCATAGCGCAACGCCTCATCTGATTCGGTTGATAGGTCTGTCGGACAAAGAATGTGATTAACTTTGATCATTTCACCACCCTAATATGCTTGAAGCGCAAAGCTTGTGCCCTTGCGAAATATGGCTGCTTTGGGGCGAAGCTCGCGCCAGATGCGGAAAACGGCTCCTTCCAGTGCGAAGTTTTCCTCAGAGGTCAATTGTAGGGGCCGCCCTCCTTGGCCGCCCCTCGTTGTATGGCGCATTCTTCGTGAGAGAGACGGCCACGGAGGGCCGCCCCTACAATTGCCACGTAGAGGTGTTAACTACGACCCCGGCACCGCGAATCGCATCATGCTTCAATGCAATCAACGCGTCATTAACCTGATCGAAACGAAACGTTTGCACGTGTGTACGCACGGGAAGACGCGCTGCTTCAACCAGGAACTCGCGGCCATCGGCGCGCGTGTTGTTTGCGACACTTCTTATCAGTCGCTCGCCATAGATCAATGAGTAATCAAATGATGGAATCGGGCTCATGTAAATGCCGCCGAGAACCACGGTGCCGCCTTTTGCCGTAGCTTTCAGTGCGCTCGGTACAAGCTCACCCGCAGGTGCAAAGATGATTGCGGTATCGAGTTTGACTGGCGGCTCTTCCGCCGTATCTCCAACCCAGGTCGCGCCTAAATCGTGGGCCAACGCCTGATGACGTTCGCGATCGCGCGTACAAACGTAAACCTCCGCGCCGCGAGAGCGTGCGAGTTGAATACAAATGTGGCCGGCTGCGCCAAACCCGTATATGCCCAACCGTGCGCCTTTCCATTCGTGTTCAGTAAGACCGGTCAAGCGGAGACAGCGATAGCCGATTATGCCGGCACAAAGAAGTGGCGCTGCTTGAATGTCGTCGAAGTTGTTGGGTATGCGATAGGTAGAAGAAGCCGGCGCAACAGCATATTCCGCATATCCACCATTCACAGTCCAACCGGTAAACAACGCTTGTTGGCAAAGATTTTCGCGACCGGCGAGACAGTACTTGCATTTGCCACACGTGCGATTAAGCCACGCTAGTCCGACTCGATCATGAAGAGCAAAGTCTTTCACCTGCGAGCCTACCGCAGCCACGCGCCCGACGATCTGGTGACCTGGAATAACCGGTGAGAGCCGCGATGGTAATTCACCCTCCACTACGTGCAGATCCGTGCGGCAGACGCCGCATGCTAATACGCGCACCAGTAGTTCATCGTCACGCATGAGCGGAACTGGCACGTCCACTAACTGAAGCGGACGTTCAGTAACATCTGCGGGTGTTGTTAAGATCCATGCCTTCATCGCTTTTGCTGGCTCTGCGCGATTGGTGTTGCTGAATACAACGCATGTCTCAATGCCATGTCTCGCGGATCACCGGCTATCGCCACGCTTTTGCGGTTGGGAATATATCCATATCCGACTTGAGCATCAGGATCGGCGAATCCACAGGAACCGCCCGCTCCGAGATGGCCAAACGAGCTCGGACTTCCAAACGAGAATCCGCGACCAGGTCTCATAAAACCAAGCGAGAACTGCGCCTCGCCTTTCATGCATTCGTCGTAAAAGCCGTGTTTGGCGGGAACTGCTGGTGCAGTCAACTCCTGCAAAGTGTCGGGGCGTAATCCGAGTTCTTTCCCGCCAGTGGCAAACACGCTATACGCGTGTGCGAGGGCTCGTGCGGTGCCTACGCCGCCACCGGCGGGAATTTCGAGATTGCGAGGGTAGATACACTGCTTGTCATGGGCCAACTCAGACCCGAGCAGCGCTCTGCGAATTTTGGATCGTGGATTCCAAACCGCCGGCGCCATCCGGAACGGAAACCCGAACAGCATTTCGAAGAGACTCGGATCCACGAGCGGCGCGAGCTTCGAATCCGGAATTGATTCCGGCAGGCGAATATAGAAGTCGAGTCTGAGTGGAGTGGCGATTTCTTCCTGAAAGAATTGCCCGAGACTCCGGTGTTTCGGATCGATCCGGCGCAGCAACTCGCTCTCGTAGAAGCCTAAGGTGACGGCATGATATCCCTGCCGCGTTCCCGGTTTCCACGCAGGTCTCTGGCGGGCCAGAACCACCGCGAGCCGGTCGAGGTCGGCAACTAAACTTTTGTCGAGAGGAACATCCAGGGCGAACAGACCTGCTTGATGGGCCAGGAGTTGTCTTACAGTGATTCTCTCTTTCCCTTTCTGAGCAAACTCCGGCCAGTATGTGGAAACACGTTCGTCGTAACTCAGCCAGCCGCGAGAATGGGCCACCGCGAGAGTCATCGCCGCCAGTCCCTTGGTGGCTGAATAGACCAGAGCCTTCGTGTCTCTCTCCCAGGGCTCACCAGTCGCTTTATTCCTGACACCGCCCCAAAGGTCAACGACCTTTTCACCTTTGTGATACACACAAAAGGCTGCGCCTATCTCGCGCCGGCGTGTGAAATTCTCGGCGAAAGCTTCACGTACCGCTTCGTACCCCGGATTCGCAAACCCGTGAGTCTCCGCTCCAGTTGAGGCTGCAGCGGATAAAGCATGTCTTCTCTTTTGAACGAGGACGTAAGCTGCACCTGCTGCCGTCAAACCGATGGCGGCCTTTGTTAGTGGAGCCACTTTCATTTCAACTCCTTCCTAGCCTGCTTGCGTGTCTTCATGCGGCGGATGCTTGCTGCTTCGAGATTTTTCCCTCTTCGTCGGCAATGACGAGCGCCGTTCTGATCGCCGTGTCCGGATTGAGCGAGATCGATGTGATGCCCTGTTCAACCAGCCAGCGGGCGAACTCAGGAAAATCCGAAGGCCCCTGCCCACAGATGCCAATCGGCTTCCCGGCTATGTATGACTCGTCAATCACCTCTACGATCAGAGCGAGAACAGCACGATTATTTTCATCGAATAAATGCGAGACAGTGCCAGAGTCGCGATCGATGCCAAGGACGAGTTGTGTCAGATCGTTTGAACCAATCGAGTAACCGTCGAAGATTCTCAGGAACTCATCCGCCCTAACGACGTTCGCGGGGAGTTCACACATCGCGTGAATCTCGAGTCCATCATCACCTTGCTTCAAACCATGTTGGGCCATTACCTGAATTACTCGCTTTGCCTCGGCGACAGTGCGCACAAACGGAATCATGATCTTAATGTTGGTCAATCCCATCGCTTTGCGCGCCTGCACCAAGGCCGCACATTCAAGCGCGAAGCCATCGGCATAGCGCGGATCGTAGTAACGCGAAGCACCTCTAAAGCCCAGCATTGGGTTTTCCTCCTGAGGCTCAAACTCGTTACCGCCGAGAAGACGCGCATATTCATTCGTCTTGAAGTCGCTGGTGCGAACCATGACTGGCTTGGGATAGAACGCTGCTGCGATACTGGCGACACCTTCACTGAAGCGGCGGATAAAGAACGCACGCGGATCCTCCTTGCCGATGCGTGCTGCTATTTCCTGGACCACCGCTGCATCCTTGAGGTTTGGGTAGCGCGCCAGCGCCATCGGATGAATACCGATGTGGTTGGTTATGATGAACTCTGTGCGGGCCAGTCCCACGCCGTCGTTCGGAATGAATGAGTTTTGAAACGCACGCGAGGGATCGCCGATAGTGAGCATCACCTGGGTCCGCGTTCGCGGAACCGATGTAGCCGCAACCTTCTCGATGTTGAAAGCCACACGACCCGCATACACATGTCCTTCAGGTCCTTCCGAACACACGACCGTGACCTCGTCGCCATTTCGAAGTGTTTCAGTGGCATTTCCACTGCCGACTATGCACGGAATACCAAACTCGCGCGAGACAATTGCCGCGTGAGCCGTGCGCCCTCCCTGGTCCGTAACGATGGCAGCGACACGGCGCATTACCGGTTCCCAATCCGGATCGGTGAGTCGTGCCGCCAAAACGTCGCCATCTTTCACCGCTTGCAGCTCAGCAGCTTCATGCACTACACGCACGCGACCGGAGCCAATCTTTTCACCAACTGCCTGGCCGCTCACGAGTGCAGGGCCATGCTCCGCGGTAAGCCGGTAAATCTCCGCGGACGCCTGTCTTGCTTTTGAGGAGTGAACGGTCTCGGGCCGGGCCTGGACAATGAAGAGCTGGCCGGTTCGTCCATCTTTGGCCCACTCGATATCCATTGGCTGAGGATGTCCTGCCAGCGCGGAATAATGATCTTCGATAACACAGGCCCACCTTGCGAGTTTGAGAACTTCATCGTCACTCAGCGAGAACCGCTTGCGTTCGGTCTCGGGCGTGCTCTCGCTGCGCGTGGTTCGGCTGCCGTCGCCATAAACCAAACGCACTTCTTTGCTGCCTAGTGTTCGTCCGACGATAGGTTGATGTCCGGTCTTCAACGTAGGTTTGAAGACCAGCCATTCATCGGGTGTGACCACGCCCTGCACTACATATTCGCCGAGCCCATAGGAACTGCTAATCAACACCACGTCACGAAAGCCGGATTCAGTGTCGAGCGTGAAGATCACGCCTGAGCTAGCCCGATCCGATCGCACCATCGGTTGCACTCCCACCGAAATTGCGACCTTCAAGTGGTCATAGCCCAGGCGTGCGCGATAACTAATGGCACGATCCGTGAAGAGCGATGCCAAACATTGATGTACGGCTCGCAGTAACGCTTCACGTCCGCGTATGTTGAGAAAAGTTTCGGCGGCGCCGGCAAACGAAGCTTCCGGCAGATCTTCAGCGGTCGCTGACGATCGCACCGCTAATTCCGGTTCACGCCCGAGCCGCTGGCAAAGCTGCTCGTACGCAGTGATAACTGCGTTTCGGAGTTCCTTCGGCAGCGGCATATCCAGAACGGCGACGCGAGCGGCGTGTCCACGTTGTCTCAGTTCCTCAACGTCTTCGTGGTCGAAATCTGAGAACAGCGAACGAAGCTCGTATTCGAGTTGGCCCTCGGCCAATAAGGCGCGGTAAGCATCGGCTGTGGTGGCAAAGCCATCGAGCAGGCCAACGCCTTTCGGCTTTAGTGAGTTGAACATTTCACCCAGCGAAGCATTCTTTCCGCCCACTCGGTTTATGTCCTTCATACCGATTTCTGAAAAGTTGAGTGTGTAGGTCAATTCTCTGTTCGTTCTCATAACTGTTGGAACTCCTGTCGATTCTAACGAGCAAGGTCCGTGCCTGCAGAGGGAAAAGGGCAACAACGGATGACAATCAAGTGGCTGCAGAATGCACGACTCTCGAAGCGCGAGTTTCCACGCACGTCTTTGCGGAACTTTACGCAGGATCTTTGTGCCAGGCGATTAGGTCACCCGAAATTCTGGAATTCTGCGCGGCATGTTCATTGCTGAACTGTAAGTTGTTTGTATGAAGGGGGTGGTACGCGGACTCGCAGAGTTGCATAAAGGAGTTTGGCCATGAAAGTGAAAGACGTAATGACGCCACATGCGAAGCCGATCTGGCTTACAGAGAGTTTGGCGGATGCGGCGAGAATGATGTGGGAAAACGATTGTGGAGTGCTACCGATCGTTAAAGATCAGAAGGTAATCGGAATGATCACCGATCGCGACATCTGCATGGCGGCAGCGATGAGAAGAAGCAATCCGTCAGAGATTTCCGTTGAAGAAGTGATGACCGGTCAGGTTTACGCAGTTAATCCCGACGACGACATCGAGCAGGCCTTGCAGACAATGCAGCAACACCAGATTCGAAGGCTGCCGGTCATGAATCCTGAAGGCGAGTTGCAAGGCATCCTGTCGATGAACGATATCGTGCTCCACGCCAAAGCGCCTGATGGAGCAGCACAAGATTCAATCGACTACGCGGACGTTGTGAAGACTTATCAAGCGATCTGTCAGCACCCTGTAGCAGCCGCCGCAAACCCGGGAGTTTCGGCGTAAGCACATCGTAGTCGATCACACAGTTTGTCACTCAGCAACGGCGCAAAAGCTGTTAAGGGAGGGTTCGTTATGTTTGAACGACGAAGTGATAGAGATCTGAAGGAACGCATACAGCGCCAGTTGAAATGGGATTCGCGCATTTCCTGGGCCGGTATAAACGTTGAAGTCAATAATGCCGTGGCGACGTTAACAGGTTCCGTTTCGAATTACGGGCAGAAAGTTGCGGCGCAGGAAGCAGCGCATCGTGTGACCGGAGTGCTTGATGTGGCCAACGATATTCACGTCAAGCCGGTCGATGGATACATCCGCAGTGATTCCGAAATCGCCCGCGCCGTTCGCAGCGCGCTCGAGTGGGACGCGTTGGTGCCCGATCAGCGGATTCAATCAACTGTATCGGACGGTTGGGTAACCCTCGACGGGGAAGTCGATTACTGGCGCGAGCGCACGGATGCGGAAAGAGCGATCCGGCGCCTCACAGGCGTTGTTGGCGTTATCAACAAGATCGCGATTCGTAAACAAGCAGTTAATAAGGAACAGTTGCGTGAGGAGATTGAGGACGCACTGGAGACTCGCGCCGACCGCGCGGCGGAACGCCTGCGGATCGAAGTCACTGACGGCGCGGTCGACCTCTGGGGACGAGTTCACTCATGGCAGGAGAGACGAGCGGTACTCGGCTCGATCAGCCACGCCCCAGGCGTGACGCAGGTAAGAGATCACCTTCGCATTGATCCTTATTTCTAATTGAAATCTGCACTAAAGGCAGTGAAAGGAAAGACGATGAAGAACAATAAGAAAGAAAGGATGGAGCTGGCGCCAAAGACTACTGAAATGGCCAATCCGTTTCAGATGATGCGTCGCTTCACGCAGGACATGGAACGGTTTTTTGAAGATTTTCGGGGATTTAACTTTCCGACTTTCTTCAGGACGGATTTCGCACCGTTCCAGATGGAGTTTGACAAAGTCGGATGGATGCCTCAGATCGAGGTATTTCAGAACAAGGACCAATTCACGGTACGCGCCGATCTTCCCGGCCTCACAAAAGATGACGTGAAGATCGAAGTTACTGATGACTTTCTGACGATCTCAGGTGAGCGCAAGGAAGAGAAAGAGGAGAAGCACGAAGGCTTCTATCGTAGCGAGCGAAACTACGGAAGCTTTTATCGCCAGATTCCTCTTCCCGAAAGTGCAAAAACCGAGAATGCGGAAGCGACATTTCGTAACGGTGTCCTCGAGATAACGATTCCGGCGCCCAAGATCGCCGCGCCGACTCGCAAACTTGAAATCAAGGAACCAGTAGAGGCGAAACCTCTCAAAGCTGCTGCTGCCGCGCGAAGTTAAGCGCGAGCTGTTGAATTGGGCGACTCCAGGGGAGTGCACCAGTCTGGTGGAGCTTTCGTCAGCAATGACTTGCACGCCGCACCGTGTAAAAGCACCGCCAGCCGGCGCATTCCAACGGAGTCGCCCAAGCACTACGGGTGCTGGTTTGAGCGTGATATGAATCTCATTAGTTGGAGAAAGAGCTTTCACCTGAACCGCTCGCGGCAGATAGCTGGTGTGCTGCTCTCTCATGGCTGGGATTTTTTAAGGAATACCGGAGAACAAACCGGGACCACGACGACAGTGGCGGCGAACGCACGCCCTCTGCACTTGCGGCTCGCTCTTGAGGAACTGGGCACTACCTTCATCAAGCTGGGTCAGATTCTTTCCACACGTGCAGATCTCCTGCCTCCCGAGTATCTCGTCGAACTAACAAAGCTGCAGGACTCGGCGCCACCAGTCGCCTTGGAAGAGATTCAACAGGCTGTAGTCGCGGAGTTGGGCCAACCTATTGAAAAGGTCTTTGCGCAGTTTGAGCCAGTGCCGCTTGCGGCAGCTTCGATTGGGCAGGCGCATGCGGCGATTTTGTGGGACGGAACCGAGGTTGTTGTAAAGATCCGCAGGCCGGGAGTGGTCGAACAAGTCAATGAAGACCTCGAGATTCTCAAGGAACTCGCAGCAACTGCGAGCCGGCATTGGAAGTTTGCCGATCGATACGACCTCACAGGATTGGTTGAAGAATTCTCTCAAACACTACGCTCGGAACTTGACTACATTCGTGAAGGCCACAACGCAGAGAAATTCGCTGCGAATTTCGCCGGCGATCCCTTCATTCATATTCCGCGTGTGTTTTGGGCGGCGACAACCTCGCGCGTACTCACACTTGAACGAATCCGTGGCGTCAAGATCAATGATCTGAAAGCACTCGATGAACAGGGTACGGATCGCCGTTGGCTTGCTTACTATGCAACCAATGTCGTGCTGAAAATGGTTTGCGAAGACGGTTTTTTCCATGCAGATCCGCATCCGGGAAACTTTTTCATTGAGCCGCATGGCGCCATTGGTTTGATCGACTTCGGCATGGTCGGGGTCCTTGATGAACAGACGCAGGGTCTGCTGGCCGAATTGTTGATCGCCATCAACCATCAGAATGCGGACCGGCTTGTAGATGTGTTTCTCGACCTGGGCGTCACTCGCAAGCGCATCGATCGTGCATCGGTACGTCGTGATATCGAGCGGTTGTTATCGACGTATTGGGGGTTACCGCTGGGTGAGTTGAAGGTGACGGCTCTATTGAACGATGTCTATTCGATCATGCGCCGGCATCATTTGCATCTGCCGTCAAACCTCGCCTTACTGCTCAAGACCGTAATCATGATCGAGGGACTCGGCGTTAACCTGGATCCCGACTTCCGTCTAACAAACTCACTTACGCCTTACACTGAACGTTTGGTGTTGCGTCAGTATTCTCCGTTTAGATGGATGCGCAGCCTGGGCCGCGCGAGTTTGGACCTGGCGAAGCTCGGAGTCGAGATGCCGCAGCACTTTCGCAGGATTGTTACCGCGGTTGAAAATGGAAACCTGCAAATCGGGATGCGTCCGGAAGGTTTTGACCCGGTTATCGATCGCCTCGAGAGAATCGCGAATAGAATCGTGTTGGGTGTGATTGCCGCGGCATTTATTAATGGACTGGCAGTGCTTGTGTCAGTTTACAGGCCACCGGGTTGGGAACGTTGGGGCTGGGCTGTGTTCGCTTTCGGATTCGTTTGTGCCTTGTTGTTAGGAGTGTATCTGGCCTGGACCATCTTGCGGCCAAAGCATACGTAACCCGGGTTGTTGAAGGATTCACCCGATGCGCATGCGGCGTTTTACTAACAGGGGCATCACAGCAAATAGCACGAGCATTAAGTAATAGACGGTTGCTGCAACCTCATCGCGCGACGAGAAATATTCGGCCAGCGTTAGACCTCGTAGGTTCCACACAAGAGCGAACTCAAAAACCAGGCCGAGAAGCAATGCGATGGCGCCTGTTCCGAGCCGGTAACTTACCCAGGGCGGGAGTTGAAATCTGCGAACGATCCACGTTGCTGCGATGATTATAACGATCAACATCAGCGGCGCTTCCAGCAACTCTGCCATCCGCTCACCCAGACGCGGCACTACCATTAACATTCGAATCAGACCAAGCAGCGAACCGGCGCCGAAGACGATAGCAAAGTAGACGAAGGCTGCCTTCAGAATTCGTGTCCATTCACTCTTGCGACCGGCCGCCTCAGTTCGCCGCGTTGTTAACGTATGCACCGCCAGGGCGGCAATTTCGCTGTCGTCGGAATTGGCGCGATGGCCCGTCACACTTTCGATCTTTATGCGGAAGAAAACAGGCGTCACAGAATGCAGGCTGTCTCTGTGTTCCTGTGAGATGTACGCCGGCTCCCACCACATCGCGCGCTTCTGAAGAAATCCATGTGCATGTCTGCGGGCTACCTCAAACTGTGGTGCATCGGGTAGTTCCTCGTACCGGCCAAAGACAATGACACTCGACCACTGATTGTGATTTTTGACTCGATCAACTTCGAAACAGACCAGTGGGTTTAAACGCATCCACTCTACTTTTTGTCCAACTGTCGTAAAGCCGTAGAGGTAGTTGTCGCCATCGTAGGCAAAGTTGAGCGGCAGCACATATGGTTGATTGTTACACGCGCAACCTAGCCGGCCAAACTTCGCTCGGGACAGCGCATCGTCACATTCCGCTCTGGTCATCTCGTGAATGAACATACGAACACTCCTCAACCTCCGGCGGCTTTGCCTGTTGCACAGAGAAGAAGTTCACCAACTACTTTTAGGGCAAAGCCCGTTCCGGCTGAAAAGTAAAGAGTCTTGCCAGTGATTTTGGACCGACGGCGCACCATTGGTCGGTTACTGCGAAAACCTACCCACTCATTGAGTGAAACCACGCTGAATTCTCGAGTGATCCGGCTCCTGACTTCAGGTTTTTGAGCCTAAAGATGCGCTTTATTAGATCTTGGGAGCTGAGATAGCGGGCATATCCGTTGCAGTTAGTTTAGGTAGGAGGCAGGTTTACTCGTGCTCGGCAAAAAGGCGACATCAAAGGTCAGAGCGAGCTTGATGCTTGCACCGGCGGTCGGCTTACTGTTGTGCACGGTTGGCCACAGCTCTACCAGAGCACGTGTGCACGGATCTTCAAGATCTTCCGCACCAGAACTGAGCACACCTGAAAAATTCGAGGCAGAACAACTGTTATGGAAACTCGGTTATTGGGCCGGACCTGTCGATGGGAAATTTGATGCGGATTCAAAACATGCGTTGATAGCGTTCCAGAAAATAGAGAGGCGGGCACGCACCGGCAAACTCACACTGGACGAGTTGAATGCTTTACGAGTTGCAACGCGACCACTCCCGCAGCATGCACATTATCCGCACGTGGAGATCGATTTGGAACGGCAAGTACTGTTTGTCGTGGATGAGAATGGAGAGGTCACGCGAATACTGCCTGTCTCCACCGGTAACGGAGCACTCTACAAGGACCACGGTCAACTTCACCGTGCGCGCACACCAACCGGTACTTTCAAAGTGCTGCGGAAGATCAAGGGCTGGCGCCTTAGCTCGCTCGGGTTGCTCTACTATCCGAATTACATCGTCAACGGCATAGCGATTCACGGCAGCTTCTCGATTCCCACTCGTCCTGCCAGCCATGGTTGCATTCGCGTGCCGTTGTTTGCTGCCAAACAACTCAGCTCGCTCTTGCCGATCGGGATGGAAGTTCTGATCTACGACCATTCGCGCGGGCAGAAAGAGAGTTAGACCAATGAGAATCTTACGGACAAGACCTATTCTAGTTCTGTTATTAGCGAATGCCTTGGTGCTTGCCGGCCAGACGCGTTGGTTTACGAGAGATGATGTCGAATACTCCATCGAGCTTCCTTCACCGGCATGGCAGGTTGTTTCCAGGGTTGATGTTCACGATCATCACGAATTCATTAATGGAAACGATCCTTTAAACGGCTACTTGCGATTAAGAAAGATACTTGTAGATCAACCAACCAGCGCGTCGGAATTGTTTAGGCGCGACGAAAAATGGGAACTGCAACACTTGCGGGGATACGTGGTTTGCAGCGAATGTGACGGAATAGCGTTCAAAGGACGCCTGAGTGGGGCGGTTTTCTCATACGAATACGTTAGTGAAGGCAGGGCCATGTTGGGCCGAATCTATTATCTTCAACTCAATCAACGCACGTTTTATTCGCTGCGCTTCACCGTTGCGCGCGAAAAACTCCAGGCTGCAGGCGGGCAGATGGACCTCATCGCTCGCAGCTTTCATCTGAAATAGCTTCCTCACAGCGTCGCGGAAATCACAATTACGACATTGGTGGTTCTTGCCATGCTCTTTGTGCGTTCCGCTTCCGCAACTGTCTCGCACCTCCTATAATGAATCTGACCTGATTATTCTGTCTCCGTTGAGAGTGTTAGATGTCCCCTAGGAACGCCACTCAGGAAATACTGGTCGTCGATGACGACCAGGCCATCCGCTGGACGCTGAAAGAAGCGCTCCAAAGTTGGAACTTCACGCCGATCGAAGCCGCCACAGTTGCCGAAGCTACCAAGGTCTTCAACGCTCATCTTCCCGCCGTAGTCTTGCTCGATATCGATCTGCCTGACGGTTCCGGGCTCGATGTGCTGCGTGATATTAAGAGTGAACATCACGATGCGATCGTGATCATGATCACTGGGAACGTGCATGTAGATAACACGATTTCAGCTCTTCGTGGGGGCGCGTACGATTTCATTGGCAAGCCGATCAACCTCGAAGAACTCCGCGTCACTATCCGTAACGCAATTGAGGCCGGCCACCTGCGACGCGAAGTGGACCAGGCAAGAAAAGAACGGGCAAGGGAATTTAATTTCCGGCAGATCGTGGGTGAATCTCCGGCGATGAAGAAGATGCTGAGTCTTGCAGCGAAGGTCGCCGAGAGCGACGTCGCGTCCGTGTTGCTGCAGGGCGAATCAGGAACCGGCAAAGACCTCGTCGCAAAAGCAATTCATTATGGATCGCAACGAGCTGAACGACCCTTTGTAGCGGTGAATTGCGCAGCGCTGCCGGCAACGCTCATCGAATCGGAACTTTTCGGTTATGAAAAAGGTGCTTTCACGGACGCGAAAGCACGTAAGGAAGGATTGTTTGAGCAGGCCGAAGGCGGCACCCTGCTGCTGGATGAAATCGGTGAACTGGAACTCTCACTTCAGGCGAAACTTCTGCGCGTGCTGGAGGAAGGAGCTTTTCGTCGAGTAGGTGGCCTGAAAGATATTCCGATGGATGTGCGAGTGCTCGCCGCGTCCAATCGTGATCTAAAAGCAGAAAGCGAGGCTGGACGTTTCCGGCTCGACCTTTACTATCGTTTGTCGGTTATTCAGATTGATATCCCCCCACTTCGTGAACGAGGTGACGACGTGTTGCTGCTGGCGCAGCATTACATCGACACGATTGGCAGTCGCCTGAAGCGAAACAAAAAAATCAACAGCTTGTCACCGGAAGCCAAAGACGTATTCATCAAGTATCACTGGCCGGGAAATGTTCGCGAACTGCGTAACGTGATTGAACGTGCTCTGATTCTGGAGGAGAGCGATCAAATCACTACGGAGTACTTGCCGGGCGGATTACTGGCGCCAGTTCGCCTGTCTGCTTTATCAACGACTACCGATCCGCCGTCTCAGTTTGTGCTTCCATCTCAGGGTATTTCTCTTGACGAAGCGGAACTCTCATTCGTTCGCCAGGCTATAGAGCGGAGCGGCGGCAATCAAACACGTGCTGCCGAGCTTCTCGGTATTTCTCGCGATCAGCTAAGATATCGACTAAAGAAACTTGAAGACCTTCAAGTAGCCTCTGACCCGGTGACTTGATGTGTAGTAGTCACCCATGACCGCCGAGAATGCAACATTGCTCAATACCGCGTTGAATCCCGAAGAAGCTCTGGAACGCTCGCAGAAGGAACTGGCCGATATCAAGTTTGCTCTCGACGAGTCGGCTATCGTCGCCATCACCGATCAACGCGGCATTATAAATTACGTCAATGACAAGTTCTGCCAGATCTCCAGGTACTCTCGAGACGAGTTACTCGGCCAGGACCACCGCATTATTAACTCAGGCTATCACTCGAAGGAGTTCATCCGAGACCTTTGGACCACGATCGCAAGTGGCAAAGTATGGCGGGGAGAGATAAAGAATCGCGCCAAGGATGGAAGTTATTACTGGGTTGATACCACCATAGTCCCTTTTCTCAACGCCGCCGGAAAGCCCTACCAGTACGTTGCGATTCGTAGCGACATCACCGAGCGTAAACGCGGTGAGGAACAGATTCGTGAGCAGGCGGCGCTGTTGGACCAGGCACAGGATGCCATTCTGGTACGCGACCTCGAGCAAAATATTTTGTTCTGGAACAAGGGAGCCGAAAAGATTTATGGCTGGTCGGCCGAGGAAGTGATTGGCAGAAACGTTAAAGAGCTGCTTTTCAAGGACCGTCCGGGACAACTCGATGTTGCACTTCAGGCCATAATCCAAAACGGCGAATGGAAAGGTGAACTGCATCAAACGCGACGAGATGGCGCTGAAATAATTGTCGAGAGCCGGTGGACTCTGGTGCGCGACGAGCACGGGCAGCCGAAATCCATTCTCGTGATCAATACCGACATCACTGAGAAGAAACGCATGGAGTCGCAATTTCTGCGTGCCCAGAGAATGGAATCAATTGGCACGCTCGCGGGCGGCATCGCGCATGACTTAAACAACGTGCTCTCACCGATTCTGATGGCTATCGATATGCTTCAGTTAAGGTGCACGGACGAGGTAAGCAGGAAATGGTTTGATGTATTGCGCGCCAACGCCGAGCGCGGCGGAAACATGGTGCGGCAGGTGTTGTCGTTTGCACGCGGAGTCGAAGGTGAACGGGTCGCATTGCAACCGAAGCACCTCATAAAAGAGATTGTCAAAATCCTGCGCGAGACGCTCCCGAAATCAATCGAGATTACTTTCAAATTACCGGACGACCTTTGGATCATTTCGGCGGACGCAACGCAAATTCACCAGGTGCTCATGAATCTTTGTGTAAATGCTCGCGACGCAATGCCTGAAGGCGGCTCGATCTCGATCAGGGCCGAGAATATGTTGGTGGACGCAAACTATGCCCGCATGCACATCGAAGCAAAAGCCGGACGGTTTGTGATGATTACTGTGTCCGACACCGGACCAGGGATGCCGGCTGACGTTCAAAGCCGGATATTCGAGCCGTTCTTCACCACCAAAGAAATGACAAAGGGAACTGGTCTGGGCCTGTCCACCGCGTTGAGCATCGTAAAGAGCCATGGCGGCTTCATCAACGTTTACAGCGAACTACATCGCGGCAGCCAGTTTTCTGTTTACCTTCCCGCGCTCGAGACCCCCGAGACTGCTGCCGCGGGAATATTGCAAACAGACCTTCCGCTCGGCAAGGGCGAAGTGATTCTCGTCGTGGATGATGAGGAGTCAATTCGCGAAATAACGCGCGGTACGCTCGAAACCTTTGGCTATAAGGTATTGACCGCGAACGATGGTACGGAAGCCCTCGCGATCTACGCAGACAAGAAGAACGACATTGCATTAGTGCTAACCGACATGGTTATGCCGTTCATGGATGGCCCAGCAACAATCCGCGCGCTGCAGCGGATGAATCCCAAAGTCAAGATCATCGCAGCCAGTGGCTTAGAGCAGGGTCAGCGTGCAGGTGAAGGCGTATTGGAAGGTGTCTCTGTGTTTCTCAATAAGCCCTATACCGCTGAAAAGCTGCTGAAAACCCTGGCGGAGATTTTGAAAGGCTGATTCGGTACGCGCTAGAGAACAGTTTCGGCAGGGCGTCGTCTTTTGTCCCAGGGATCGGCGAAGTATGGCTCACTAGAGTGATCATGACGATCCAGTCTGGTTAGTTCCCGGATCGCTTTGACGCCGCTTTTCGCAAACTCCGCTGCTGATCCATCGAAGGCGATCTCTCCAGCTTCGAGAACCATCACTCGCGTAGCT
>JAICGZ010000084.1 GCA_025922875.1 Pyrinomonadaceae bacterium | reverse complement strand
CATTAATCAAAGATACGCAAGTAGTGTGACATGCGGTAGCTTGCCGACTCTATGATCTCGAAACGCATCACCTTTAGCATCACGAGCCTGATGTGCGCAGTGCTGTTTGGTTTCATCGTGATGAGAATGCAGGCGCAGGGCGATCAACCCGTCGAGCAGACGCGCAAGAATATACAGGTGCTCAAAGGACTGCCGGAGTCGCAGCTCTTTCCTTTGATGAACTTTGTCGCGACCTCACTCGGCGTTAAGTGTGACTACTGCCATGTGAGGAAAGGCGAGGCCTACTACAACGGCAACTGGGTCTGGGAGAGCGATGAGAAACCGAAGAAGCTCGTCGGGCGCCGGATGATAAAGATGGTGTTAGACATCAACCGGACGAACTTTGACGGCGCGAACTTTGTGACCTGCTACACCTGTCATCGCGGGAACACCGTCATCGCGCGCCTGCCGCCGCTGCCGCCTCACGACCCTCCCGCTCGAACGGAGACGGCACTACCGACCGCCGATCAAATACTGGCTAAATACGTCGCCGCTGTCGGCGGGAACGACGCCGCGGCGAAGTTTAAGTCGACAGTCATGAAGGGTACGATCGAAAGATCGGAAAACCGCAACGCTCAACTCGAAGTAACACTGAAGGACACTGACAAGTATCTAGTCACGACGACTACACCCCAGGGCGTCTCAACCCTAGGCGTTAACGGCGAGGGTGCCTGGACTAAAAGCAACGCGGGGTCGAGGAGATTGAGCGGCCGCGGTCTGGACCAGTCGAAACGGACCGTCACTCTCTACTATGCTCCCATCAAAGTCTTAGATCAGCCCGCGCAAATGAAGGTGGTCGGCACCGAAAAAATCGGTGATCGTGAGGTTTACGTAGTTGCCATCACGGTCGACCCGAACACAACCAGAAGACTTTTCTTTGACACACAGACAGGGCTCCTCCTCCGCGAGCAGACCACAACGCGAACGATACTCGCGCCCCTGCCTGACCAGGTAGACTTCGAGGACTACAGGGACGTGGACGGCATCAAACTGCCCTTCACGATTCGCACCTCAGATACTGCACCGTACAGCACTGCGACGCGCCGCTTCACCGAGGTCAGGCACAACGTAGCGGTCGACGACAACATCTTCAATCTGACCGCTGCACCGCGGTAAAGAAACTCCATCTCGCAACTGAGAAATCCATCCACAGATTACACAGATCTTTGTCTGTGTAAATCGGCGAAATCTTTGGATAGAGGTCTGGAAATGACTAGCCCAATAGCTACACCAAACACGACAGCAGTGGGTTTGGCTGACTCAACCTGGTTAACAATCAAGAAACCAGATTTGAGAGATTGGAAAGCCGTTGGCCATGGAGTATGCAGCGCTCATCATGGGGAAATTCTTCAGGGCATGTTCGAAGTAAATGGCAAACTCCACCGTGCCTTGATTTCAGTTCCCTTTGGACACCTCATTTCCGAAGCAAGGTTCGAATGCGATGAAAATCTAAAAACAGTCGTGGTCGAGCCCAGAAATTGTGTGAAGGCACAAGCAGCGGCAGAACTAACCTTGCGGAAGTGTGGCAGGAAGCACGGCGGATACCTGACTCTATCCAGCAATGTACCGGCGCGAATCGGCCTCGGTTCATCGACCGCGGACGTAGTTGCCACAATCGAAGCCACTGCTGACAGATGCGGGGTCGATCTGTCTACTGAAGAGGTAGCCGAATTTGCAGTTGCCGCAGAAATCGCATCGGATGGATCCATGTTCGGCAACCGTGCCGTCCTGTTCGCGCAGCGCGACGGCTTTGTTCTCGAATACTTTGGCGGTCAATATCCACACCTTTATATAGTCGGCTTCAACACCGATCCAAATGGATGGGGCGTGGACACTTTAGCGTTCCCGCCAGCCACGTACACGGTAAAAGAGATCAAGAGTTTTCAGATGCTCCGCGCATTGATGCGCCGCGCGATCGAGGACAGATCTGCCGCTCTGCTCGGGAGGGTCGCATCGTGCTCCGCTCGCATTAACAACGATCATCTGAAAAAGAAACATTTCGAGGAGCTGGAGAGATTGGTTGAAGCAGTAGGCGCAGTCGGAATTCAGGTAGCGCACAGTGGCCCGATTGCCGGAATCATTTTCGATCCCGCAACCGCCGAACTGGGCGAACGCGTTTTTGAAACCAACGCTCGTGTCGCCGAATTGTATGGCACTCAGACGTGGTGCTTTGAAGTCGGAGGTCGAAGGAGAGGATTGAGCAAGTGATCCGCCAGGCTTACACGACTGTTTCCGATGCTTTCGAGTTGCCCAGAATTTTGCGACTCGGGGAAAACCTCTACGCGGCGTCGTTCTTTCTCATGAAGTTGCTGCCGGCCAAGTTCATTCTCGATCGCGCGCGAGACCACAGCCTCATTGGACCAGGAAGTACAATTATCGAAACCACATCCGGAACCTTTGGTTTAGCCCTCGCGATCCTTTGTGCCGAAGCCGGTTACAAACTAATCGTCGTCAGCGATCCAGCGGTAGACACTCCCTTGAAAACACGAATGGAAGATCTCGGTACGCGCGTCGAAATCGTTCGTGAACCAGCCGCGGTTGGGGGCTTCCAGGGCGCTCGTCTGGAGCGGATGAAGCAACTGCAGAGTGAGAACCCGGATCACTTCTGGCCATCGCAGTATGACAATCCACACAATCCGGACGCGTACGCACCACTGGTGGAAATTGTCGTGGAATGTATCGGCCGCTTTGACTTCCTTGTGGGTACGGTCGGATCCGGTGGCTCAATGTGCGGGACCAGCAATTACGCCCGCACTATCTTCCCGGAGATCAAAGCAGTGGGCGTCGATACATTCGGCAGCGTGCTGTTTGGTCAGCCCGATCAAAAACGCTTACTCCGGGGACTTGGCAACAGCCTGATGCCTAAGAACCTGGACCACACGATTTTCGATGAAGTGCACTGGGTCAGCGCGCAGGCGGCTTTCACCGCGACCAGGTTGCTCCACCGATCGTACGCACTATTCGCCGGCGCCACCAGCGGCGCGGCCTTCATGGTGGCTCGCTGGATCGCTGCGCAAAATCCTGACAAAGCCGTGGTCTGCCTGCTCCCCGATGAAGGCTACAGGTACATTGAAACCGTCTATTCCGATGAATGGCTGGACCAAAATGGTTTTTCAACCCGCCACATGATTGAGTCACCAACGAATGTCGAGCACCCGTTCGCTGCCCGCCCTGAGTGGGCCAGGCTCGACTGGAACCGTAGGACTCTCAGCGAAGTGTTGGCCGTTCAAGAGGTGACGATGTGAGTGTGAGCTGCCTCGGTTTCATCGAAAGCAACACAACCGGCACCGGCCGTTTGTTTGCGCATGCCGCTCGATCTATAGGCGTGAATCCCTTGCTGCTTACCGCAAATCCGGATCGCTACGCCTACGTTCTCAAAGATGGGATTGAAGTTGTAACAGTCGAGACCACGAATGAAAGTGCGCTACTGGATGCCTGCCGGAACATAAACTCAAACAGGTATTTGGTTGGTGTCGCCTCGAGTTCTGAATACTTTATCGGCGCGGCCGCTAAGATAGCGCGACAACTCGCTTTGCCTGGGCCAGATCCCGAAGCGGTCGCGCAGATCCGGGACAAGGGTAAGCAACGAGAAATACTTCGAACCGCTAATGTTGGCATACCTGATTTTCGTGTCGTCGAATCAGTGGCTGAAGCAATTGCCGCCGCCAGGGCGGTGGGCCTGCCTGCAGTCGTAAAGCCTGTGAGCGGATCCGGCAGCCATGGCGTCCGTCTTTGCAGGAGTTACAAAGAGATCGAGACGCATGCCGGACAACTGCTCGAGCAAACCGAAAACGAGCGCGGGCTGCCGGTGCCCAGTCGAATTCTGATCGAACAATTCATTGAAGGTCCGGAGTTCTCGGTTGAGACGTTCGGCGACAGAGTTATCGGAGTAACGAAGAAATACCTGGGATCGCCGCCAAACTTTGTTGAGATTGGTCATGACTTCCCCGCGGAATTACCTGCAGAGGATCTCATCCTCATACGCTCCACCACCTTGCGCGCACTGAGTGCTCTCGGATTGAACTGGGGACCGGCGCATACGGAACTCAGACTGGACAGCGATGGACCTAAGATCATCGAAGTCAATCCTCGATTGGCAGGCGGATTCATACCGAACCTTGTGCTTCACGCGACCGGCATTGACCTGATTTTGGCAACTACACTACTGGCCACTGGACGCCAGATGAAACTGGAACCGACACGCAGCAAGCATGCGTCATTGCGTTTCATAACGACTGGCAAGCCGGGAAAATTGGTTACGGTCTCCGGAAGCGACACTGCGCGGGAAGTGCAGGGAGTTACCGAAGTTCAACTTTACGTCGAGCCGGGCGCGCTATTGACACCTCGAGGCGACTTTCGCGATCGCGTGGGCCATGTACTGGCCACTGCTGAAACAAATGAACGGGCGGTTTCAACAGCGGAAGCGGCGGTTACTCATATCAACCTGGTTATGGAGCCGGATACTTTCAAAACCAGCTCGGGGGAGGACACCGGCCGAATGACGAAGGCGCTTACGCCAACTGCGCGCCGGATCGTATTCGATGAACACACCGAAGACATTTTTCATCTCGAGATGTCTGCAATTGCGAAAGTTGATCGCGCGCATCTGGTGATGCTGGGGGAGACTGGCATCGTTGATTCGCAGCGCGTCAGTGCGTTGCTCAAAGCAATCGACGAACTCGAGTCGAACGGCTTTCAACGTCTGAAAGGTCGCTCAGCACCGCGAGGCCTGTACCTGATGTACGAGAACTATTTGTCCGAGACCCTGGGCCAAACGGTAGGCGGTGCGCTACATACGGGACGATCGCGTAATGATCTGAATGCGACTGTCCTGAGGGAACGTTTGAGACTCCCATTCACGCGTCTCGTCACTAGCGCACTGCTGTTGCAAGCGATCATTCTGTCTCGTGCGTCGCGTTACGCACGCACAATCATGCCCGGCTACACTCACACTCAGCCCGCTTTTC
The DNA here is from genome assembly GCA_025922875.1 of Pyrinomonadaceae bacterium. Taxonomy (GTDB): domain Bacteria; phylum Acidobacteriota; class Blastocatellia; order Pyrinomonadales; family Pyrinomonadaceae; genus PSRF01. The sequence continues at coordinate 16,134 of JAICGZ010000084.1, read as the reverse complement.
CGTTAAGTTACGGTCACTACCTTGCAGGCATCGCTTCAGCTTTGAGCCGAGACATCAACGGCCTGTTCGAAGCTGTTCAAGATCTTCAAATCTGTCCGTTGGGTGCGGGCGCCGGAGGAGGTACTACCTTTCCAATCGACGCGTCGCGGACGGCGTCTTTGTTGGGATTCGACTCCACCGCCGCCAATTCGCTTGATGCGGTGGCGTCTCGTGATCCGGTTCTTCGCTTGCTTGCATCCGCGACTTTGATGGGCGTGACGATTAGCCGTCTGGCCACGGACCTACTCACGTGGTTGAGCCAGGAGTACGGGTTCCTCGCGCTTCCGGACAGGCTCGTCGGATCGAGTTCGATGATGCCGCAGAAGCGCAATCCATTTCTGCTGGAGATAGTGCAAGGCCGGACAGCAACGCCGCTTGGTGCTTTTGTCACTGCTGTTTCAGCCGCACAAAAAACGCCGTTCACGAATTCGATCGTGGTTGGCACTGAAGCGGTGCGGCCCGTGTGGCAAGCGCTGCAATCGATGACCGATGCCGCCACGCTGACTCGTTTAGTCGTTGCCGGTGCACAGCCGGATTCAGAGAAGATGTACCGGAGGACGGTCGAAGGATTCACTTTGGCGACCGAGCTCGCTAACGAACTTGTGAGATCAGGAATGGACTTTCGCACCGCGCATCACGCTGTGGGAGAGTCAATCCGGCATTCACTCGAACAGAATGAACCAACTCTAAATTCAGTCGCGCAGCGATTGGGTGAGCAAGGGTTCGAAGTCGCTCCTGAAAGTTTGGACCCTGCTGAGATAGTTAGCAGGACCAGCTACGGCGGCGGGCCGGCGCCGGAAACTTTGCACCGCTGCTTGAAACAGTGTCGTGAATCCTGGAGTGCAGCGGTCCAAACTTTACGGACGATCAAAGGGAAGTGGCGTGCCGCGGATGAATTGTTGAGGGAGGCCACGAAAAGGCACAAAAGCACAAACGAGTAGCCGCAAAAAAGCACATAAAGCATAAATGATTAAACTCTGAAACTTGAACAACCCCGAAACTCTTTTGTGCTTTCGGTCGTCTTTTTGTGGCCCATTTGCTATGGGTTGATCCTGCCGAAATGCATGGACACAAGCTGCCAGCCATTTGGAGACTTGGCGTAAATGCGCGTGAAGCGAAGCTCTCTCACCGTGTCACTTCCCTTAAGTCCTCTCGACGAGATTCCATCAACCACGATCGCACTATCGTGAAAGCGAATGTTGACATCCTTATCCTTAATCGAACTGTACGGAGCTCTCTCTTTAAGCCACTCGAGATATGCTGACTTGGTGATCAGGATAGCGTCTAAGTTGACGTGGAAGTCGTTGGGGAGAAGCTTTTCGAGAGCTGCGGTGTCAGCCTTCACCATGCCGTCGTTGAAGCTATTCTCGATTTGCATGATGGCCTGCTTCGTCGCATCGCTATCGTTAGCAGGTGTCTGACTCTTCGCAATCGTCGCGGATGTTAATAGCGTTACTAACAGGAAAGTGAGTGAGAAGTATTTCATAAGAGTGATCCTTGAAGCAGATTTGATTGGACACTTCTAGTCCAATTCACATTCAGAGTCAACACTTATCTACGTGAAGTAGTGACACAGTTTCACGAGCTTCTAACGGTATTTTTCTGCCTTGAATTCACCGGTAAAGAGAGCGCAGAAGATCGCTGAGAGTTAAAATAAGTCATTGCTCTACGTGAAGGAGTTAACATGACTAACGAGAACGTTTATCTCAAGCAGAATGTGCTGGCGGAGCCGCTGTTCAATCAGTGGTACGCATGGTCATCTCTTATTTCACCAGCCACAGCCGCGATGTTCATCGCCAATTCTCATCTTAAGATCATGCAGTCGTTTGTGGCCGCGCCGCAGGTCCATGTGGCCGCTCTCAAGAATCCTGCCATGCGAGGAGGGCCGTTCATCAACTACGACGCAAGCCGTACTGCGGAAATCAAGGAGTTGCTGGATCGGACCATCAAAGAGCAGGCCCACATGCTGGAACTGGCTGCTTCCATTCAAACTGTGAACGACCTGCTTGAAAACGAAGCGCAGGGTTTTTCCCTCGAGCCTCTCTATCAAAAAGTCCCGGAGAACCTGAAAGGCTTTGTAGAGTTGGTCTACGACCTCAACAACAAAGCTTCAGTACGTTTTATTGAAGGGCTCTTGTACCATAGTTCATTTTACAACCCGGCCTCACAGAGCGTTGCGCTGTCGCTGGTCACGCAAGACGATCGGCCGTTTGCTTTGAGCACACCGAATCTCGGCGGCAACGGACACCTTTACCTGCACCTGCCGTTCAGTTCAACTGAACTTGATGAGCTCTTCAAGATGAAGTTCGAGCCGCGCCCGCTCAGCTATATCAAAGATGTGCTACAGGTGAGGGAAGAGGACCAGGTATTTTCATCCTTCTTCACCATTGAGCCTCCGGCGCCTTCAAGTCGGTATGCCGGCGACGGTGTGAGAATCCGGTACTTAAATCATGCTTGTCTCTTGTTTGAAACGAAAGATGTCAGCATCCTGACCGATCCTCTCGTCAGTTACAAATACGACGGCGGCATTCCGCGCTACACCTACGAAGACCTGCCCGAAACGATCGACTACATTGTCATTACTCACAACCACCAGGACCACTGCATGTTTGAAACCCTGCTGCAGCTTCGCCATAAGATCAGGAATGTCATCGTGCCGAAGAACAATGGCGGTACGCTGGCAGATCCCTCCTTGAAATTGGTGTTGCGAAATATCGGTTTTCCTCACGTGACAGAGATTGATGAAATGGAAACCATTGAGGTTGAAGGTGGCGGCATCACCGGACTGCCTTTTCTTGGCGAGCATGCGGATCTCAACATCAGAACCAAAATTGCTTACCTGATCGAACTTCACGGTCACAAGGTTTTGTGCGCCGCCGATTCCAACGACATTGAGCCGAAGCTTTATGAGCACATCCGGGCGCAGACAGGAGACGTCGGCGTGGTGTTTCTCGGCATGGAGTGTGATGGTGGGCCACTTTCATGGCTATATGGCCCACTTTTAACTAAACCTGTGGCGCGCAAGCAGGACCAGTCGCGACGGCTTGATGGATCAAACTTTGAGAAGGCGAATGATCTCGTACGTCGCCTGAATGCGCAGCAGGTATACGTTTACGCCATGGGCCAGGAGCCATGGTTAACATACCTGACGTCGATCCAATACACGGAGCAGTCGCGCCCGATTGTTGAGTCAAACAAGCTGGTGGCGGAATGCCGGAAATCCGGTCTCGTATCGGAAAGACTTTTTGGTCAGAAAGAAATTTTCCTCCGGTGATTAAGCAGTTAGAGTTCGAGCGGCTTTGCACGAAAAGTGTGATTTCGCTGTGCAACCTCTGTGTCCTCTTGTGTCTCTGTGGTTGTTTTTACGAATGATCCTTAACCACAGAGGCACAGAGGACACAGAGATTTCACAGAGAAGAAGTCCGATCAGGACTTTGAAACAGCAGCCTAAAGTTGCGGCTGCCACTGCGGGTTGTGCCGGCGAAAAGATGCCGGGTTAACATTGATAACTTCAGGTAAATGCGAACAGCATTTCATGATGGTGGTCTTCCTCATGTTCGTGAAAAGTCAAACTCATTAGAGGGTAGTGCGTCAGTTTGAATTTGGAATGAACACGCCGAAGGCGTTCCGGAATGAATACGCCGAAGGCGTTCGCTAATTTCAGCCCAGGGTTGGAGGCTTTGCGACAACCCTGGGATAGCGATTCCTGACGTAATCAACCCTGAAAGGGTTAGCGCCGCACATGCCTAACGCTTTCAGCGTTGCTGTTCGCTTTATGTTTAGTCCCCCGGGATTGTCGCTGCGCTCCAACCCCGGACTAAAATTCGCGAACGCCTTCGGCGTAATTGTCCAATTTTCAAACTGACCTACTACCATTAGAGGCAACAAGTCCATGGTCCACAACTCCTCCTGCAGCGACTTGATGGCCCAGGAGAAAACGCTCACTTAATTGCTCATCTTGTCGTAATCCCTGTCCCATTCCGCGCTCCTCACCATCTGCCTTGCCGATGCGCCTCGTCCAATCCACAAGGCACTGAACCAGCCGGCCCACATACTCCGTCGTCTCATCGTCAGTTAGTTTCCCTACCGTTTCGAAACGCTCGTTGGCGGCGCCGATCAACTTCCTTGCCGCGCTCGTTCTGTCGCCCGCATTCGCGGGCTGAAAATTTTTTAATTACGGTGGCCTAGGGTTCCGCTCGCAAAGCCTCGCTCCACCCTAGGCTTTATGCTTTCGCCTGCTTCGCAGGCTGCGAGCTTGGGCCTTATGCCCCCCGACCTAGGCTTTATGCTTTCGCCTGCTTCGCAGGCTGCGAGCTTGGGCCTTATGCCCCCATATGCCTCCGCCTGCTTCGCAGGCTGCGAGCTTGGGCCTTATGCCCTAGCCTGCGCCAGCCACGTTGATAACTGTTCCAGCGCCCGCAACGTACGCGCGGGGTTCTTCAAAGCATGATCCGCAACCATCTTGCTTCCCTGGACCGTTTGCAACAAGATGTCATGCAGCTCGCGCGCTACGCGAGTGCGCTCGGCCAGACGTTCATCAAAGCGTGCGCTCATTTGCCGACCGATACCATCGTCTAATAGATTCACCTTCCCGCTTGTGGTCTACTAGGGTATTACACGTGATTAAGGGAGCAGCCATACGAAAGTTTTGATAAAGGAGAACACAATGAACGAACTAGAAAAACGACAAGTCGATATGAAGCTCGAAGTCGTGCTGCTCGGCGTTTCTGATGTCGACCGCGCGAAGGCGTTCTACGAGAATCTCGGCTGGCGTCTCGACATCGACATCGCTGGTGGCGACTTCCGCGGCGTGCAGATTACGCCGCACAACTCCGCAGCCTCGATCATCTTCGGCAAGGGAAGCAATTTAGCGAAGCCCGGCTCAGCGAACCTGGTTCTCGCTGTGGACGACATCGAAGCCGCTCGCGATGATCTGATCGCTCGTGGCGTCGACGTGAGCGAGGTCTTCCATTACGCCGCTGGTCCATTCAACGATACGGTGAAGAACTCACGCGTCGCGGGGCGTGACCCGGAAGGTCGTTCTTACTTCACGTTTGCTTCGTTCGCAGATCCGGATGGGAACGAATGGCTCCTTCAGGAGATCACGACACGTCTTCCCGGACGCGAGTGGAAGTCGACACAAGCCACGGACGTTGCGAGTCTTGCAGAACTCCTCCACGAGACAGCGGAGCGCCACGATCGCTACGAGAAAACGCACGCAAAACACAACTGGTGGGACTGGTACGCCCCATACTTGAGCGCGCGACAGAACGGCAGCAATTCGGAGGAGGCAGCCGCCGCCGCCGACCGCTACATGGAGTAGGCGATTACTGTTCTTCAGCGGTGAGTGAGTACATTTCATACAACAGCAGATATGAGGTAAACAGATGCATATGCGTTTAGACTACAGCAAGGCTGCGCCGGGTTCGGTGCAGGCGATGTATAAACTACAGAAGTACGTGGACGAGTCGGGGCTTGAGCATTCATTGCTCGAACTCATCAAGACGCGCGTCTCGCAGATCAATGGCTGCGCGTTCTGCATTGACATGCACACAAAGGACGCGCGTGCCGCCGGCGAGACCGAGCAGCGGCTCTACGGCCTGAGCGCGTGGCACGAGGCGCCTTACTACTCTGACCGAGAGCGGGCCGCGCTGGCTTGGGCCGAGGTCATCACGCACATATCACAGACTCACGCGTCGGATGATGAGTACGAGGCTGCACGCGCGCAGTTCAGCGACGAGGAGTTGGTGAAGCTGACGATGGCCGTCATCGCCATCAACGGCTGGAACAGGCTCGCCATTGCGTTCCGCCCGGAGGTCGGTAAGTATGAACCGCCCGGGAAGGCTGTCGCGGGTGCACGTTAAAGCCCCAGCGTCAAGGAGGTTCATCGATGAACAAGCAGATACGAATCCTCGGCATCTCCGGAAGTCTGAGGCGCGAGTCTTACAACACCGCGGCGTTGCGCGCCGCAATGGAGCTCGCGCCCGAAGGCGCTGTTATCGAAACATTCGATCTCGGCGGCATACCACTCTTCAATCAGGATGAGGAGACTAACCCGCCGGCCAAAGTCGTGGAGTTGAAGAGGCGCGTGCGAGAGGCGGACGCCATCCTCTTCGTGACGCCCGAGTACAACTACTCCGTACCGGGCGTGCTGAAGAACGCGATCGACTGGGCGTCGCGCCCTTACGGCGACAGCGCCTGGGACGGAAAACCGGCGGCGATCATGGGCGCTTCGATCGGCAACATCGGCACGGCGCGGGCGCAATACCATCTGCGGCAAATGTTTGTGTTCCTGAACGTCTTCACGGTCAACCAGCCGGAGGTGATGATCAGTAACGCTGCGCAGCGTTTCGATGCAGATGGAAAACTGACGCACGAGAAGACGAAGGAGTACATCCAGCAGTTGCTGCGGAGTCTCGTCGAGCTGACGCAGCGTATGCGGCCAGACCGCTAAGCGGTTTGCCCGAACGTCTCGTATCGGCTTCTTCTCTGTGCAACCTCTGTGTTCTCTGTGTCTCGGTGGTTATTTTTTTCCAAGGCAATAGCGAAACACAGAGGCACAGAGAACACGAGGTTGCACAGAGAAGAGCATGGCCACGAGGAGTAAATGAAAACTCAAACGGTGATGGGTCCCCTGGTAGAACTGCCGGGCTGGTTGCAAGCCGCCGGGTGGGGCCTCTTGTCTTCATCCGGTCTGCTGATCGGCGCCGTTGGTGGGTACTTCACGTGGCTTCAGCATACGGCCATCGCTCGCGTGATGACCTTCGCTGCCGGCGTTCTTCTCGCTGTGGTTGCGGTGGAGCTGGTGATCGACGCGCGTGGTGCGACGAGCCTGCACTGGACCGTCATCGGTCTGCTGTGTGGCGCGGCGGTGTTCAGTTCCGTTAACTGGCTGATCTCCCGCCGCGGGGCACAGGACCGAAAACGCTGCGGTGAATGCGTGGAGCAGCCGACGGAAGAGCAACAGCCTGGTAGCGGACTGGCCATCGCAGCCGGCACGTTCCTCGATGGCGTTCCCGAAGGCGTGGTCCTGGGGATCAGTGTGCTGCACCAGGGAGCGCCGGGCTTGGGCACGGTCGCGGCGTTCTTCCTGGCTAACATACCGGAAGCATTATCGAGCAGCGCCGGAATGAGACGTGCGGCACGGTCTCCGCGCTATGTCTTCGGAGTGTGGATTGGAATCGTCTTGATGATCAGTTTCGCAGCGGCGATTGCCGGGCTTGTGCTGCGAGGCACTGGACCAGCAGTCCGGGGGACGGCCGAGGCGTTTGCGGCAGGCGCGATCCTGGCGCTGGTTTCGGAAACGATGATCCCTGAGGCGTTCTACGGCTCGCCGCAGTTCAACGGCCTGTTGCTGGTTGTTGGTTTCGTGGCCCTATTGATCCTGCTGGTACTCAGCCACTGAAATGGAGGTGCTTATGGCTGAAAATTTTGTTTCAATAAAGATGCGGCACGAGCAGGCGCGCTGGACCACCGTGCCACTGATGGCGATGATTCGTCACCGCGCGAATTCGAACAACAAAGTTCCGGCTAAACTTCTATACTCGTCCCGCTCTTATAAAGACATTATTTACCGCGAAGAGTTGGACCATGTATCCGCGAACGATTCTTCACTCCGTGTCATTCACGCTTTAACAAGACGGCAGCCTCAAAATTGGATGAGTTACCGTCGCAGGATTGATCGGGCGATGCTCGCGGACACTGCCTGGCCGCTGGCGGAGAAACCGCTTACGTTCACTTGTGGTCCAACAGCGGCGGTCGAGAGCGTCGCCACTAATTTACTCGAATTAGGTTACGAAGCGGAACGCATCAAGACGGAGCGATTCGGATAGGAGTAGCAATGCGATGAGAGAATTCGATGCGATCATCATCGGCGCGGGCCAGGCCGGCCCTTCACTTGCCGGGCGCTTGACTGAGGCCGGCATGACAGTGGCTTTTGTTGAGCGGAAGCTCTTCGGCGGGACCTGCGTCAACACCGGCTGCACGCCTACGAAGACACTTATCGCCAGCGCCTACGCGGCACATCTCACTCGTCGCGCCGCGGAGTTCGGCCTTCTTCTCGAAGGCTCTGTGCGTGTAGACATGAAGAAGGTGAAGGCTCGCGCCGATGCTGTAGTCGCCGAGTCGCGCACGGGAGTCGAGCGCAGACTGCGCGACATGAAAGGCTGCACGGTGGTCGAAGGGCACGCGCGCTTTGAGGCGCCGGACCGCGTTCGCGCCGGTGAGGAATTGCTGACGGCGCCACGCGTCTTCATCAATGTCGGTGGTCGCGCATCGGTGCCTGACATGCCTGGCGTCCATGAAGTCCCATTTCTCAATAACCGCTCGATGCTTGAACTCGATAGTCTACCTGAGCACTTGATCGTTGTCGGTGGCAGCTATGTCGGGTTGGAGTTCGCGCAGATGTACCGCCGCTTCGGTTCAGAGGTGACGGTCATCGAAAAATCGCCGCGCCTGATCGCGCGCGAAGACGAGGAAATATCCGAAGCGATACGCGGGATTCTGATGGATGAAGGTGTCAACGTCCGCACTGACGCCAAGTGCATCAGCCTTGCGCCGCACGAGCGGGGCGTCGAAGTCGGCATCAACTGCAAAGAAGGCGAGCCCACGTCGGTCGGCTCGCACGTGCTGCTCGCGGTGGGTCGCCGCCCGAACACCGACGACCTCGGCCTGGAGGCGGCTGGCGTTGAGACAGACGCGCGCGGGTACATCAAGGTTGACGACGGGCTCGCAACCAACGTGCCCGGCATCTGGGCGCTCGGCGACTGCAACGGCCGCGGCGCCTTCACGCATACCGCCTACAACGACTTCGAGATCATCGCCGCCAACCTGCTCGATGGCGAGAACCGGCGTGTGAGTGATCGCGTCCTTGGTTACGCGCTCTACATCGATCCGCCGCTCGGCCGCGCCGGGATGACGGAGCGCGATGCTCGCGCCACGGGCCGCCCACTCCTCATCGGCGGCCGCCCTATGACTCGCGTCAGCCGCGCCGTCGAGAAAGGCGAAACGAAAGGTTTGATGAAAATCGTTGTGGACGCTGAGACGCGTAAGATTCTCGGAGCCGCCATCCTCGGCACAGGCGGCGACGAGGCGATTCACGGCATCATCGACATCATGCATGCCGGCGTTCCCTACGACGTGCTGGAGCGCGCGGTCCCCATCCATCCAACCGTCTCCGAACTCATCCCGACGATGCTGAGCGAGATGCGTCCGGCCGAATAGCCTTACGGATAAGTGCGCTCACCGCTAACCTCGAAGCGGGTGTTCACGATAATCTGCTGTTCACAATTCGTGAACGCGCGTGAGATGGCTAAAGAAGCCGGGGTTCCCTCGGTGCAGTTAACTGGATCATGAACGATCTTAAGTCGTTGGGCCACGTTCCCCATTTTGGCGCGCGTGGTAGACGCCTGGTCTGATTTCTCTGTGCAACATGCACACGACTGGTGGCAAAAGGCGGACTTGCCTTCGAACGCATTCTGGGGCGGTGAAGTTGCAGCGAAGTTACTAACCAGGTACCGAGACCGGAAACAGTAACAATCTACTCCGAGTCAAACCTTCCGAAGTTGCAAGCGCGATACGGGTTGCGGCGGCCAGACAACTCAATCACAAAGCCCGCCGGCTCGAGCGTTTTGAGTACCGGAGGAGGCGAAGCACTGCTCGACCGCCTTTGCCCGTTAGTCCTGACTGGTCGCCTGTAAAACATTATGGCGGTTACAATCGAAGCTCGGCGCCGGGGTAAAAACCAGATCTGATTCATTGCATCAACATGGGTCAACTGAAGAGATGGGCCACACGTTAATGCAAGGTGAGTCCGGACTCTGGAGTCTGGGTTGTAACTGCTTTGGAGTATAACAGGCACAGTAAACGATGAAAGCTGTTGTAATTACTCGTTCCGGCGGCCCTGAGGTTTTGGAAATCCAGGACGTTCCGAAACCACAGCCTGGGCCGGAGGAAGTCCTCGTTAACGTGCGGAATACTGCGCTCAATCGCGCTGACCTCCTGCAGAGGTTAGGTCGATATCCCGCGCCGCCGGGCGCTCCGCAGAACATCCCCGGGCTGGAATTTGCCGGCGAAGTAGCAGAGTTGGGCATGAACGCTCACCGCTGGCAGAAAGGTGATCGTGTTATGGGGATCGTTGGTGGTGGAGCCCATGCGGAATTTGTGACAGCGCATCAGGATGCAGTGGCTGCCGTGCCGCCAAACCTGGAATGGTCTGGAGCGGGCGCTGTTCCTGAAGTCTTCATAACTGCACACGACGCGCTTCAGCAAGCAGGATTTAAAGCCGGGGAAAACGTCATGGTCCATGCAGTTGGGAGCGGAGTCGGGCTCGCCGCAACCCAACTCGTCAGCGCTTTGGGAGGACGTGCATTCGGCACTTCACGTACGCCCGACAAGATTGAGCGCGCGAAAGAATTTGGTCTGGAGTCGGGATTTGAAGTTCCGGAGCCGATCGCCTTATCGAGGCTTTCTGCTTTTGCCGAGAGTGTGACCGGCGGCCGTGGATTTGACATTGTCCTCGACCTGAATGGGGGTCCGTATTTCAGCGCCAGCGTCGAATCCATGGCGTTGAGGGGACGGATCATTCTCATCGGTGGCGTTGCGGGTGGTATGACTAATGTCGACCTCTACCAGATCCTGGGCAGACGTCTTCATATCATCGGTACGGTGCTCCGCGCGCGCTCTCTGCAGGAGAAGATCGCAGCCACCACCGCCTTCGCACGAGAAGTTGTGCCGCTGCTGGCCCAGGGAAGCGTGCAACCAGTGATCGATTCTATCTTCTCACTCGAAAAGATCCAGGATGCTCATCGACGCCTCGAATCCAACGAGACTTTCGGCAAGGTCGTACTCACGATCTCAGGCTTTGCCCGAAAAGTCTGATTCTCTGTGCAACCTCTGTGTCCTCTGTGTCTCTGTGGTTGTTTTTACGAATGATCCCTGACCACAGAGGCGCAGAGGACACAGAGATTGCACAGAGAAGAAGTCCGGTCAGGACTTTCGGGCAAAGCCACGATCTCATGATCGATAACTTAGCTACTCTCGGCACTCACACCTCTTGGTTCGTGATCATCAACATGCAGAATATTTTCTCCCAGTATCCGAAATGGTGGGGCTGCCCGATTTGGGGCTTCGCGTTTCGCAGGTCTGCGAGTTGAGCGCGAACAAGATCCAATTGACGGCCGACCCCATCGATTGTGCTTTGGTGGAGCCGCAGTCGTTCGATCAACATTTGGATACGCGTGTGACTAAAGGTCGCCCTCTGAACTGCGAGGCGCAGTTCGCGAACTTCTGCCACCAACTGCTGTAACGTCTTGTCGTAATTGGTTTGCGCTGTAGGCGCCGGCTGGTTTGTCTGGGCGTGTGTTGAAGTGAGCGAGCCATTACAAAACGTAAGCACACATAAGAAGCATCCGAAAACGAGAGTTCTTGATCTCAGCATGATCTTCTCCTTGTCCTGGCAATCTACCTGAAATGCTGGATTCATCATTGCTGGTGGTCAATTACGCAGTTGAGACTGCGAATTTATGCCCACCACTGTCGAAAATTTCGCACTCGACCTCCTTAAACAGCAAAATTCCGCGCGTTCCTTCGGGAATATGGTTTGCACAAAGCGAATCGAGGCGCTATACGTGTCAGAAATATCAAGATTTAAACGGAGAAAAACGCAATGATTAATTCAGGAACGACTGTGCGGGAAGTTGCCGTGCAAGTACCGGAAGCAACCAGACTCTTTGAACGACTGAACATCGATTACTGTTGCGGCGGCAACCGCCCGCTGAGCGACGCTTGCGATTCTGCTGGTGTCGCAGTCGATAGCGTGATTGAAATGTTGACTGCGCTGGGTCAAACCGAAGCGAGCCAGGGCGGTACAGTAGATTTTCAGCGGCTATCACTCGCCGACCTTATTACTCACATTCTCGAAACTCATCACGTTTTCACAAAAACGGAAATGGACAGGATTAAGGCACTCGCTGACAAAGTGATCGCCGCACATGGCGCCAATCATCCCGAGTTGCTGAAAGTCAACGAGCTATTTGAACGGCTGTGTGCCGATCTGAAGCCGCACATGTTCAAAGAAGAACAGGTCCTGTTCCCTTACATCGTGGCCATGCAGCGAGCACAGGCCGAGGGACAGCCCATCCCCTTCGCGCCGTTTGGCACCGTCAAAAATCCCGTCAGGATGATGACGAAGGAACATGATCACGCCGGCGAAATTCTACGCGAGTTGCGCGCAGTGACGTCAGACTACCGTGTGCCGCCAGACGGTTGCATAAGTTATCAGACTCTCTATCAGGCGTTGGCAGGTTTCGAAAAGGATCTGCATCAACACATCCATTTGGAAAACAACATCCTGTTCCCAAAGGCTGTCGAGTTCGAAACTCGCTGAGACTTGAATCACAATGGGTGAACAAAATACTACTCCGGCAATCACTGCCGATGCTTTGCTTCCTGATGTTGTCACTCAATACCCCGGGACGCGCGCCGTTTTCGATCGTTATGGATTACATGGCTGCGGCGGGCCTCACGGTCCACGTGAGCGAATCGACTGGTTCGCGCGGTTACACGGCGTAGGTCTCGGGAAGTTATTGAGTGAACTGAATGAAGCCGCGCAAAAAACCTCAGCCTCAGACTCCGAATTTGCGCCCTCTGTAGCTGACACAATTTACCGGCCCTTTTTCCTGGCCGGAATCGGAACCGTACTAACGCTCGGTTGCGTTTGGGGCGCGATCAACCTGTTCACGATTGGCGTCAAACAGAGCTTCACCAGCGTCGACTATTCATGGGTGCTGGCGCACGGTCACGCGATGGTTTTTGGCTTCGTGGGCTTGTTTATAATGGGTTTTGCTTACCAGGCCTTCCCGCGATTCAAGCACACCAGTCTATGGCGCCCTCGACTCGCGTTCTTAGCTCTACCGCTGATGACAGTAGGAATCGTGCTGCAGACGATCGCGCACCTCTTATCACCGCCGTCTTTAACTCTTCAGATCTTCGCGGCAGCCATTCAACTTATTTCTATCGTGGTTTTCGCCGTCGCTATCACGATGACGGCACGCAGTGCAAGGAAGCCAGAGAGTTACGATCGATTTGTCTACGCCGCGCTTGGCTGGTTCGTTTTGGCAGCTATCGCGAATCCGTTGATCTTCAAGTTGTTCGAATTGCCAGCGAGCCGCGACGAACTTCTTTTCAATCTGGCGACCTTCAATATTCCCTATCGTGACGTGCAGTTGCTCGGGATTGCAGTAGTAATGATCCTGGGGGTCTCTTTGAGACTACTGCCTCACGCTTACGGTTTGCGCGAGCCGTCGCGCTCATGGCAGACGTTTCTTTTCTGGGGCGTGAACGGAGCCGTCCTGGGTGGTATTGTTTTCTTCATAGCCGGGATGACTACCGGCAATCACTGGCTCTTGACGATGCAGTGGTTAACGGCAGTTGTGCTTCTAGTCATTGCAATCGGTACTCCGTTTCAATTTAGACTATTTGGCGCAGTGCCCGAGAACGAACGCGACCGTGGTTTGAAGTTCATTCGTGCGGCGTACGTTTGGTTCATTGTGGCTACTGCGATGCTGGTGTTTACCCCGATATACAACTTCGGCATCTACGTTCCCGTCACCGGATCGCACGTTCCTTTCTCACATGCCTTCTTTGGCGCTTATCGTCATGCGTTAACGGTGGGCTTCATCCTGATGATGATCGTCGGAGTATCGAGCAAAGTTGTTCCGACGCTGTCGGGCGTTGATCTGAGAAGTGCCCGTTCGCTTTGGCCGGCATTCCTGTTGCTAAACGTCGGTAATTTGACTCGAGTTTCCTTCCAAATCGCCACCGATTTTTCACCTTCAGCATATAAGGTGATGGGCATTTCAGGTTTTATCGAGGTTGTTGGATTGGCCCTGTGGGGACATGAGCTGTTTGCGAATATGCGTGCCGGTAAGAAACTCGAAAAGGAATCCGGTCCGGTTAAGGCGATGAGTCAAACACTCGAGATCACACCGGCGCTGAAAGTTGGAGAAGTATTGGAGCGGTATCCTGAATCTCTCGACGTTTTTGTCCGCCGTGGATTCACTCCATTACGGAATCCGGTTCTGCGCAGGACGATGGCGCGCGTTATTACGATAGAACAAGCCTGTCGCCGCGAAGGTGTGGACATGACGGAGCTGTTGAAGGAGTTGAACGCATTGGCCTCGATGAGCGTTCAGGTGCAGCCATTGGTTTCAATCAGAAGAGTCTAGGTTCTGATGCTTTGCCCGAAAAGTGGGGCATACACGCTCTTCTCTGTGCAACACAGAGATTGCACAGAGAAGAAGCGATAATAGACTTTCGGGCAAAGCCGGTTCTTGACTTCTTTTCTGTTGCGGAAAAAAATTCACGAACGCAGTGTTTATAAGATGAGCAGCCCATCGAATAATCGAAAGCCTGTAGTGCTTGCTTTGGCGGCGTCTTTCCTGCTGACGATTCTTATCATCGCCGGCTCGCGTAATCTCGAACATTACGACTCGGCGCTTTTCGGATATACCGTTGCCAGCGTTGTCGCCTTTGGCGCAATCGTCTTTCGCTACGCCATTTGGTTGCAGCGACCGGCCACACGGGTCTATTGGCGTCGGGGATGGAAACTTTATCTCGAGCGCGACAAGTTTTTACAGAACACAGCAGGTGCGGCCAAAACCTTAGCCACTAACATCGTCGGTCAGCGCTTCATCTTCAAGCGCGGGTTCTCACGGTGGGCCATGCATTTCCTGATCATGTGGGGCTGCGTTATTTCAGCGCTCATTACGTTCCCACTGGTCTTTGGTTGGGTGCATTTCAAGCTGGAAGGCGAAATGGGATATCGAGCTTATGTCTTTGGTTTTCCGTTGAATGTTATGCAAGGCCGAAGCCTGATTGCCTGGATAACGTTTCACGCGCTTGATTTCACCGCCGTGATGGTGATCGCCGGCTGTGCGATTGCGATTCATCGTCGCCTGCGCGATCGAGGCGCGATCGCGCTGCAACAGTTCACGCTCGACTTTGTACCTCATCTGCTCCTGATCGCGATTTCCGTCACCGGCCTGATGCTGACTGCCTCGAGTTTATGGCTGCACGGATACATGTACCACTTTATTGCCTTGACTCATCAGGCGACGGTGATCATGACGCTCTTCTATTTGCCGTTTGGAAAACTATTTCACGTCGTTCAACGTCCGGCGTCGATTGGAGTGGAGCTATATCAGGAACGGGCTCGTGAAATGCCGCAAGCTAAATGCGCAAGATGTGGCACTGAATTCGTCGCGCAGCTCTGGCTTGATGATTTAAAGACCGTCGTCGACAAGCTCGGTTTCGACTATTCAATGGGAGATGGCCGAATGCTTCAAGACTACTGTCCGCGCTGTAAACGAATCATGCGCGGGCTCGCGTACGCTAACCTGCCGCAGCCAACCGAGCCTGTCTTCAAGGGCTCGCGAAATACTGTTGATACGAAATGAGCAAAGTAGAGAATCTGGATCAAATCATTGAAGCATACGGGCCGCATCTCCATGACGCGCCACACGGTGGTTGGCGTGCAGACCGCGTAATTGATCGTGTAGTCCCGACACATTGTCCCTATTGCGCTGTCCAATGCGGTATGAACCTGCTGGTCGAACAAAATCATGTTGTTGGTTTTGAGCCACGTTACGATTTTCCGGTTAATGAAGGCCGGCTCTGCCCGAAGGGCGTCACGGCTTACCTGCAAGTCCATCATCCCGATCGGTTGCTGCATCCGCTAATTAAACGAAACGGACGCTTCGAACGCGCGTCGTGGGATGAAGCGCTGGATCTCGTTGTTAGCAAGTTCAAAGAACTGCAAAACGCTCATGGTAAGGACTCGATTGGCGTCTATTCGGGATCTTCTTTGACGACTGAGAAGACCTACCTCATGGGCAAATTTGCGCGCGCTGGGCTTGGCACTCGTTACGTCGACTACAACGGCCGGCTCTGCATGGTCTCGGCGGCCGCAGGGAACAATAAGGCTTTTGGGATCGACCGCGCGGCAAATCCCTGGAGCGATATTCCGCTGGCTGAGGTGTTGCTGATCGCCGGGTCGAACTGCGCTGAGACCTTTCCCGTGCTGAATAAGTTTCTGTG
>JAICGZ010000083.1 GCA_025922875.1 Pyrinomonadaceae bacterium | reverse complement strand
TGAGAAGTCCCTGGAAGTCTAAAGCGACATCGAAGGCTGAGGCGCGTAACCGACGTAACTGCTGGCGCGGTGCCCGCAGCGTCTCCCCAGACATCAGCCCGCGCCTCAACGCCTTCGTGTCGACTTCGATGAGGCGATCCAAAAGCGGGTTGTCTCTTAAAATTTCAGATGATTGTCGTTCTACGACCCAGGAGATTTCGGCTTGAGGCATTGCCTCGCGCACCGCAGCCAGTGCGGGCAACGTGTGAACTATGTCACCGATGCTCCCGAGTTTGACAATGAGAAGTCTCATGTACCGCCAAAATAACTGAACTTCAGTTTTGCTTCAGCCAGTTTCTTTCCGCCGCGAAATTTGGTGAGCGTTCCTTCGAGAACCGGGGCCTCATCGCCCAACCATGTCTCAGCGAAGTTTCCACCCTTCAAAAATTTTCCTGCAAAACTGTAAGAAACGTCACCGAGCGTGACGGTTGTAAACGTGAAGTTGTGTCGTTTGACGGTGAGGGTCTTGAAACGAAAATTCTTGCCCTCCATGGTTTGTAGTCCGGGCGAGGGAAGTCGTCTCAATTTCTTTGCGTTCAAATTTATGCCGCCGAAATCCGAAAATTCGTTCGGTGGTGTGCCGATTAGCCAGAACGATCCATCAGGATCAAAACGAGCGGATTTGTTTTGGGCGAGCGCAACTGTGCAACTGGTTAATAGAAACAAACAGAATATGCTCCCGCAAAGGTGCAAAGGGGCAAAGGGTGAAGTGAATGATTTTCTTTGCCCCTTTGCGCCTTTGCGGGAAAACTGTTTAAGCATTGAGACCTCCGAGACGGGCGATGATTGCCGTAGTCGAATGATCCTTTGGATCACCGACGATTGCTACCTGACCGCCGTAGGATCGTACCACGTCACGTTCCGGCACGGTCTCAGCCGTGTAGTCAGTGCCCTTTGCATGGACATCGGGTTTGAGTGCGAGCAATAGTTGCTCGACCGTCGGCTCGTCGAAAATTGTGACGTAGGTTACTGGCTCGAGTGACGCCACGATCTCCGCACGCTGGCTGGCCGGTAGCACAGGCCGGCCAGCGCCTTTTTGAAGTGCGACTTGTTCGTCAGAGTTGATACCGACAATCAGTATGTCACCCAGTTCTCGAGCCCCTGCGAGATAACGCACATGTCCCACGTGCAGTACGTCGAAGCAGCCGTTGGCCAAAACGATTCGCGCACCTCGTTGTCGGGCCTCAGCGACTTTGCTTGTCAACTCTTCGCGATTTAACACTCTATCCATCGGAACTCAAAATCGAGTGCTCCAGTTCAGCGGCACTCACGGATGCTGTTCCTCGTTTCATCACCACGAGACCGCCTGCGTAGTTTGCCAGCCGTGCGGCATCGGCAAACGATGCTTCGGACGCGAGGGCCAGTGCGAACGTAGCGATTACCGTGTCCCCCGCGCCTGTAACGTCGACCGCCTGTTGCGCACCGACCGCGCGAATATGAAGAGGTGCTGCATCGGCTTCCAATAACGTCATGCCCCCGCTGCCACGCGTGACGAGCAGTGCACGATAGCCGAGTTGCTGCTTCAACTCGTTCGCGGCGGTTTCCAGTTGTTCGGTAGAGGAGATTTGTGCGCCGATGAGATTTTCGACTTCTTCCTGGTTTGGAGTTGCGGCGGTGAATCCCGTGAAGTCTGCAAGGCGGAAGCGCGAGTCGACTAAAACAGGGACATTAACTTTTCGGATTACCTCGATTGTCTGAGCATCAACGACGCCGTAGTTGTAATCAGAGATCACGACAGCATCTGCCGCCGCGATAGTTTTCTCCAATTTGTCGATGAGCGCTTCTCGTAGGCCGGCATCATTGACGGGAGCGGCGTCGTAGTCGATCCGGATCACTTGTTGTTTGCTCGAGTGCGAATGGCCGGCGAGAATTCGCACCTTCGTTGTCGTTTGTACTTTTTCGGAAACAACCACTCCGTCGATATCAACACCGGCAGCTTCGAGTTTGGCGCGCATCTCGCTTCCTGATTCATCTGCGCCGGTTACTGAAATCAAAGAGACACGCGCGCCGAGTGACACCATGTTCATCGCGCAATTTGCGGCGCCGCCGGGCAGTGTTTCTGTCTTGTCGTGGCGCAAAATGAAGACCGGTGCTTCGCGTGAGACCCTGCTGATTGAACCGTGCAGAAACTTGTCGGCAATGGCGTCGCCGACGATCACGATCCTTCGTTCCGAGAAACGCCGGATGATGTTGAGCAATCGTTCCTGCAATCCTGTAATCCTGTCTAACTAACGATCATCTTCACGGCTTCTAACAAATTCTCACACACGAGATCGGGCTCGTGTTTCCACGAGTGCCGTTGATACTCCCATTCACCTCTTCCATAACCACTTAACACAAACGCCGAATGCAAACCCGCATTTCGCGCGAGTTCCACGTCGCCGTAGCGGTCGCCGGCCATCCAGCTCGCAGGCAGATCGATCTCAAAGTCTCTCGCCGCACGATCGATTAATCCGGTTTTTGGTTTGCGGCAATCGCAGTCACATCGATACGGCGGCTCTCCGACCGACGGGTGATGTGCACAGTAGTAGATGGCATCGAGCTGCGCGTCCTGCAACTCACGTTTGAGTTGATCGTGAACGTTGACGATTACGTCCTCCGAGAAATACCCGCGGGCGACGCCAGCCTGATTGGTGATGACGATCGCCAGCCAGCCGTTGTTGTTTAGAATCCTGATTGCCTCGGACGAATACGGAAACAGACGAAAGCGCGAGGGATGATTAACGTACCCCACCTCCTCGGAGAGTGTCCCGTCACGATCGATGAAGACTGCCGGTCGCTTCATTGAATTTACGCGACTGAGTCGCACAGGCTCCTTACAGTTTTTGCAAAACTGCTGCGCTTCAGTAACGCATGTGAGCGCTCGAACACTTCATCGACTGTGATCGCAGTCATGCATCGATGATCGATAGGACAGTCGCGCAGCATGCACGGGGCGCATTCGGGCGGATGTCTCAGGATCTCGGCTTTCGGAGAAAACGGACGAGTCGTTAATGGATTCGTCGGTCCAAAGATTACGATCGTCGGGCAACCGAGCGCGGCTCCGATATGCGCCGGACCCGTATCGTTAGTCACGATCAGATCGACTGTGGCGAGCACTGCCGTCACCTGGTCCAGACTCGTCTTACCCGTGAGCACGATAGGCTGATGCCGCATCCGGCTCACCACCTCTTTCGAGACTTCAGCCTCTTCCTGCGAACCGATGAGCAACACTTGCCGGCGCGACTCGATTAATCGATCGGCCACTGCAGCGTAAGCTTCCGCGGGCCATCGCTTCGCTCGGCTGTTTATCGATCCCGGACAGATCGCAACGACAGGATCTTCTTCGCGAATGCCATAACCGCGAAGCAATTCGCTTGCTTCCGCCAACCGCTTTTCAGAGATTTGTATGCTCGCATCCAATTCACTTTCGCAAATACTGCTGCTGCCGAACAACATTTGCTCGAGCGCCGTCACGAGATATAAGTAATAAAAGACTTCGTGCCGCGACGATCGCCAGTCAGGCAACTGAAGCGGATGCGTGAGCAGCGGCTGGCGGGATTCGGTTGCGTAACCGAGTCGCAATGGCACGCCCGCGAGGAAAGGAATCAGCGCAGCTTCAAAGGCATTTTGAAACAGCAACGCAAGATCGAAATTCCCGCGTCTCCACTCGCGAATTTGCGGAATCACTGAAACCGCGCTCTTACGGTTGTAGACGAGCACGTCGTCGATAAAGTCCGCATCGGAAAAGATTCCTTTGGCGCCGGGACGAATTGCGAGCGTGATGTTTGCGTTCGGCAATACGCGCCGGAGAGCGCGTAGGGCGGGTACGGTCATCACGGAGTCACCTACCCAGTTCGTGCCCCGCACGACGACTCGCTTAATACTTTCAGCGTGCACCCTCGTCATTACAGAAGCACTCGCAGACCAACCTCAACCCCGATTTGCAGTCGCCAGTCCAATTCCTCCGCGACCTTCGTCGTATCAGAAACGTAACGTAAAGGCACCGGTGCAGGCATTGTGGGATCTTCCTGGATCACTGGTTCTATCTCTATCATTGCGCCGACTTTCTTTATGATGTCGCGCAGGCTGACAATGTTGAGACGGCCGCCTCCAAGATTATAGAGTCCGAACCCAATATCCGACTTTATAAACGCGCGGCAAGCGCGAGAGAAGTCGTCGACATAAAGAATGTCGCGAACCGGATCGACTCCCGCAGGCAGGCGAATTGGTACGCGGTGCTTTATCGACTCGACATAATGCGTAACTAAACCGGGTGCATTACCCTCTGACGGTCGTGCAAAGATGGTCGAAAGTCGAAAGATGCAGGCTCGAATATCCCGCTGGCGCGCATAGTATTCAACGTAGCGTTCACCAATTAACTTGGACCACTCGAAAGCCGACTGGCCACAGTAATCCGTGCTGGTATCCTCGGCAACTTCCTCCTTTCCCTCGGCGTTGCTGCCGTACACGTCCTTCGTAGACGCATAGATAAAAACCGAACCCGGTTTCATGTTGCGAATGATGTTCGCTGTTCCTTCTGCGTTAGTACGGAAGCATTCGCGGGCGCCTTCCGGACTCTTATCGAAGTGTGCGGCGAGGTGAATGACAGTGTCGTACTCTGCAACTTTCTCCGCGGCTTGCTCGTCCCGGACGTCCAGATCTGAACGACGCGAAAAGTCGTCGGCTGAGAAAAACTGCCGTACGTACGAACCCAGATAGCCGCTGCCGCCGGTTACGAGAGTTTTCATCTGGTCACTTTCAACACGCTATGGATTTCTGCCGCGCAGACGAGGTGCTAGACTCATACAGGAAGAGTGGCATCAAAGTCACTCAGGCCTCAGCGGAGGCCAGCCACGTTAGCTAATGTGGCCACTACTGTCAAACGAAACGTCGACAGAACCATAGCGGTAATGTTACGTAATATCTGAGAGTGAGCGTGAGCCCGATTCAGAGTTCAAGCGGCTTTGCCCGAACAGTCCTGAAAGGACTTCTTCTCTGTGCGTCCTCTGTGTCCTCTGTGCCTCTGTGGTTAAGGATTATTCGTAAACAACCACAGAGACCCGGAGGACACAGAGTTGCACAGAGAAACCAGACTTTTAGGGCAAAAGCCAGTCAAGCTTTAGCTTGCTCGTGAAAGAGCTGGACTCTGAACTTCAATTCTATGCCAGTACGTTATCCACCAGAGAATCAATACCCCGGCAAAACCAGTCGTGATCCCCGCAATCCCCGCGTCGTCTCGTACGTGGAGTCCAGACCCGGCTTTGTACGGCGATGGCGGCGCCGTTTGTTCAGCGCTCCGGTACTCATTCCCCTCGTCTTCATGAGTGCAATAGTACTGGGCATCCTGATCTACTACTGGACAGTCTTTTCCGGACGCATTGACAATCTTCTCGCAGGTGAAGTCTTTACTCGCACTGCCGGCATTTACGCGGCTCCGAAACAACTGCGCGTTAACGACTCGATCTCCCAAGCAGACGTCGTGGCTTTTCTGAAGCGAGCGGGCTACGTCGAGAAGACTCAGCAGGCGGACACCTCACGCGGCCGTTATTCGGTAAGTGGAACGACCGTTAATGTCGAGCCGAGTGGCGCTTCGAGTGTTGACGGCGCGAAACAGTTTCAAAGCGTAAGGATACAATTTAATAGTTCGGGCAAGGCGATTAGTTCATTAACTGATCTCGACGGTCGTGGTTCGCTTCAGCGTGTTTGGCTCGAGCCTGAGTTGATTAGTTCAGTCACCGGACGCGAACGCGCAAAACGAAAAGTGATCGGCTTTAGCGATCTGCCGCCGCATCTCATCAAGGCAATCACGGTCACGGAAGATCGATCTTTCTTCGAGCATTACGGCGTAAACATTCGCGGAATTATTCGAGCTCTTATCAGGCGCTACGATGCAGATCCCAACTCTCCGATTGCGCGCCAGGGTGGTTCGAGCATAACTCAGCAACTCGTGAAGAATCTTTTGCTGTCACCGGAACAGACGTGGCGGCGCAAGATTTCTGAAGCGTACATGTCGATTATCCTCGAGACGCGGCTCCGGAAAGAGACGATCTTCGAGCTTTATTGCAACCAGGTCTACATGGGCCAGCAGGCGGGGTTCTCGATAAATGGTTTTGGTGAAGCGTCCAGCGCCTATTTCAATAAGGACGTAACCAATCTCACGCTCGCAGAATCGGCGTTCCTTGCAGGACTGATTCGCAGTCCGAATCGCTACAACCCCTACAACAAACTGGATACAGCCACCTCGCGACGCAATCAGGTGTTGGACTCGATGGCCGAGGCCGGCGCCATCACGCAGGACGAAGCAAAGGCAGCGAAGGAAACACCGCTTCAGGTAGTTCCGGCGAAAGGCCGGATCGACGTTTCAGACGCACCGTATTTTGCCGATTACGTTCAAAACCAACTCGGCGACATGATCGCGGGCGCTCCCGAACACCTGCGTATCTACACGACAATCGACATGGACCTTCAGCGCGCCGCGTACGCCGCGTTGACCAAGCAGATGGCTGCGCTCGACAAGATTCAGTCAAAGCGTTTTGAGCCGGGCACATTGCAGGGAGCGTTGGTGGCGATGAATGCGAAGACGGGCGAGATCGTTGCGATGGTTGGTGGTCGCGATTATTCGAAAAGCCAGTTGAATCGCGCTACTGACGCTTACCGGCAACCCGGGTCGGTCTTCAAACCCTTTGTTTACGCCACCGCTTTGAATACTGCGTACGATCCGATACCGCGTGTGATCACGCCGGCTACGACGTACATGGATGAGCCAAAGACTTTCACCTTCGATGACCAGGAATACTCGCCGGGGAACTTTGGCGAAAGTTACAGTAATGAGCCGGTCACACTGCGTGACGCGCTGGTCCACAGTCTCAATGTCGTTACGGTCGAAGTGGCGATGGAAGTCACGATCGGGCGAGTGATGAATCTCGCCGGGAAAGCAGGTTTGCCAAGACCGCCACGCGCGTATCCGGCAATGGCGCTCGGCACGAGTGAAGCAACACCGCTGCAAATTGCTTCGGCGTACACCGCCTTTGCGAACCTCGGAACGCGCGTCAGTCCGATTGCGATTAACCGGATAACGACGGGCGATGGCGTCACGATTGCCGCTCCAACCGCGCAAAAGAACGAAGTGCTTCGTCCCGACGTCGCTTTCGTGATGACGTCGTTTATGAAAGACGTCGTGAATCGCGGGACCGCTGCGAAGGTGCGCGGGCGTGGTTTAAGAGCCACGCTGGCAGGGAAGACCGGAACATCTCGTGATGGATGGTTTGCCGGTTACACGCCAAATCTGGTTTGCGCCGTGTGGGTTGGTTTTGACGATGGCTCGCAACTGGGTTTGACCGGCGCTAATTCAGCCTTGCCGATTTGGGCTGACTTCATGCAGGTGGCGCTCGCGGAGCATCCGGAATGGGAAGGTGATTGGGACGCGCCTCCGGGTATCGAAGAACTCTACATAAATCCAAAGACCGGCGAGCCTACGATAACGGGCGACGAAGTAAAGCGACTCGAGTATTTCATCAACGGCACTGGTCCAACTAACGCTTTGGATTTACCCGCCGAGGAAGCGACCCCTGAGGAACTGCCATCACCCCAGGCTGAAGTACCGCTGGACGAAACCCCATTGCCGATTCCATCTCCGTCGCCTTCGCCTCGCAGGGCGCCGCCGTTACCTAACACCGGTCTTGAAGGAACGATCACGTTGGACATCGATCCGCAGACTGGATTGATAGCCGTTGAGACTTGTCCGGTGATTCGAACCAAGACTTTTATGTTAGGCACCGAGCCGAAGAAGTACTGTGGTCCTCAGTATCACCAACGTAATACTATTGAGCCCGCCGCGCCTGCACGGCCGCGAGTAGTCGGCACGCCACAGCGCTGAATCGTGAGAATCTTGAAAAATCCTGTCAATCCTGTAAAGCGGACTTAAGTGTCTCAATTGCCAGTGCCGCTGCGTGATGTTTTCTCGACGGCAGCCCTCCAATTGCATTCAACAGATCCGTACGCGTCAACTGCTTCGCTTCCCCAGTCGTTCTCCCTGTAATCAACTCCGTCAAAACCGATCCGCACACCAGTGTCGGCGGACAGCCGTACGCGAGGTATCGCGCGGCTTCGATTCGATCGTTTTTGACGATCAACGAGAGTCGCAGGCGATCGCCGCAAACAGGGTTCTTCTCGTCTGCCACAACCGTGGCTTCAGGTAGTTCACCTGCGTTACGAGGATGTGCAAGATGATCTTTGAACTGAGCCGAGTAGGGCAAGGTAATTAATGGCTGGCAAGAGTCAACGGAGAAAGCGCGCGCAATCTCTCAACTGCACGAACTAAGACCTCAACCGCGTAGTCGACATCCTCGCCGGTATTGTCTTTGCCAAAACTAAACCGAATCGAGCCGCGCGCGAGTTCGTCGTCAACTCCCAACGCCCGGATTACAGGCGACGGCTCGAGTGTTCCCGACGAACAAGCCGATCCGGTGGACACAGCGACTCCTTCAAGATCGAGATTGATCAGGAGTCCTTCGCCTTCGATGAACCGAAACGAGATGTTCGACACATGGCCCAGACGCTGCTCGCGATCTCCATTCATCACCACGTCCGTAATGCGCTTTCGCACTTCAGCTTCGAAGCGATCGCGCAACGCGCGGTCGTGGGCGGATCGCTGCTGGAGTTCCTCGCGAGCCAGTTTGGCCGCTTCGCCCAACGCCACGATCCCGGGAACGTTCTCGGTGCCTGCACGCCGCTCGCGTTCCTGGTGTCCTCCCACATTCTGTCCGTGCAGTCGCACGCCACGACGCACGTAAAGCGCACCGGTGCCTTTTGGCGCGTAAAACTTGTGTGCTGAGATCGTAAGCAGATCGCAGCCCAGCTCATCAACGTTCAACGGCATGCGTCCAGCGGCCTGCACTGCATCCGTGTGCAACGAAAGATGCCGTTGACCCGCTGCTCTTTTCTCGCGAACCAGTGCGCCGATTTCACCCACGGGCTGGACAGTTCCGATTTCGTTATTGGCCAGCATGACAGTGATCAGCACAGTGTCAGGCCGGAGCGCGCGGGTAAGATCTTCGAGCCTTACGACGCCATTGTGGTAAACAGGTAGCCGCGTTACTTCCCAGCCTCGCTTTTCCAGTTCAACACAAACACCGGCGACTGACGGATGCTCGATGGCCGAAGTGATAACGTGACGGCCATGAGCAAGGGAAGCCTCGCACAACCCACGGACCGCAAGGTTATTTGCTTCAGTACCACCCGAAGTGAAGACAATCTCGTTCTGCTTCGCACCGACGAGAGACGCCACTTCACGCCGCGCGCGATCGATTGCGGCGCGTGCCTGCTGTCCGAAACCGTGGACGCTCGACGCATTACCAAAGACCTCGACCACCGCGCGGGCCATCGCTGCCGCGACGCGCGGATCCACGGGCGTCGTGGCGCTGTTGTCCAGGTAAACTCGGCGTGCTGACATGAATTCAACTCCGGTGCTCGCAACCTACGGCGCGGAATGCGGCATCTGAGGGGCAGTTTGCCATAAAGATGCACAAACTGCACAAAACGACTCAGCTAAAATCATTTTTGACTTTGTGCTTTTTTGTGGCCCTTTCTGGTGATAGCATTCACACGTTGCTGAGGTTGGCTCTCCCAAGACGCTACGACTTTCCCAAGTCGTCGTAAATTTTGGAAGGACACAATATGAATCATCTTAAACTTCCCCTGGTAGTTTTATTGAGCATCTGCGTCAGTGGCCTGCTCGCCATGGTCCCTGCGCGCGCACAGGGAACGACGGCGCTGGAACGCGGTTATCGCACGGGTTATTCAGACGGCTACAACGCGGGCTTCAAGGACGTTTCCGATGGAGCGGCGCGCGATTTTAAAAATAAAGAGGATTACCAGCGCGCCGATCGTTCTTACAACGATGTCTGGGGACCGGTTGAGGATTATCGCGACGGTTACCAGCAGGGATTCGAAGCCGGTTACGCGGCAGGTTTCGACCGCCAGCAGTTTAATTCGTCTCTTCCGACGGGGCTGCGTCGAAGAGGCAACACCAGCGGTGCGCCGATCGACGTTAATGTATCTACGCCAACCAATACCCCAGCTAATACAGACGTTCAGTCCGATCCGGATACCACCGCACCGTCGAGTGGCTCACTCGCGATTCCGCGCAACACGATACTCGCTCTCGAACTTTTAACTCCGCTGTCGACTGACGCGAGCCAGCGTGGTGATCGACTGCAAGCGCGTGTTATTGAGCCTTCGCAGTATTCAGGTTACATCGTTGACGGACGAGTCGCTCAGGTTAAGCGACCCGGAAAAGTTAAAGGCGTGGCCGAACTGCAATTGGAATTCGACCAGATTCGTTCAACCGACAACCGTACAGCAACGCTTCGCGCGGAACTCATCGAAATAACGCCGATGGGCCCCGAAGACACAGAGATTGACTCTGAGGGCGGCGTGAGAGGACGCGACTCGACGAAGGACGATGCAGCCAAGGTTGGAGCTGCATCCGGTATCGGTGCGATCATCGGCGCAATCGCCGGTGGCGGTAAAGGCGCTGCAATCGGAGCAATCATCGGTGGTGGTGCCGGTACGGCCGGAGTGATGACGCAACGCGGTAGAGACATCCGGCTCGAACGTGGCCAGCACTTGAAGATCCGAACCGCGACCGATACAAACGCTCTGTGACAAACAGACGCGAAGTTCACAAGAAGACGGGGAGAAAGGGCAACCATCTCCCCGTCATTACTTTGCTTACTGACTTCGGTACCGCTGATTATTTCGTGGGCGCGGTTAAAGGCGCCATCCTGTCAGTCAATCCACTCGCCGCAATAGCCGACATCACGCACGAAATCCCGCCACAGGATCTTGAAGCGGCGGCGTTCACGCTTCTGGCTTCTTACGGCACGTTTCCGCAGGGCACAATTCACGTGGTCGTGGTCGATCCGGGAGTTGGATCAACGCGCCGGCCAATCATCGTCAGTGCTGGAGAACAGTTTTTTGTTGGACCAGACAACGGGAACTTCACTTACATTTACGATCGAGAGCCGTCACATCAAACGTTCCACGTCACGGCAGAGAAATACTTTCGCCGGCCGACAAGCACGACCTTTCACGGCCGCGACATCTTCGCTCCCGTTGCGGCGGCGCTTTCAAAAGGCGTCAAGCCGAAGGCGTTTGGTCCTCCGGTTACGGATGAAGTGCGACTCGCCACTCCGCTAACGCCTGTGGTTCAAAAGAACGGTAACGTCGAAGGCCGGATCATTCACATCGATCGCTTCGGCAACTGCATCACCAACATCACCCGCGATATTTTTAACGACGAGGACGCAACGCTACTCGTAAAAGAAAAACCTATCCAAACCTTCCGGCGTTTCTATGGTGAAGACTCCGGCTCCCCAAACGAGCTCTTCGCCATCTGGGGCAGCGCCGGCTTTCTCGAGATTGCGGTAAACAATGGATCGGCTGCGTTGACCCTGGGAGTGAAGCGAGGCGAACTCGTTGTTCTCGATCGTAGTTAGAAAGGAAGATCTTCACTTGGCTTCATAGTACTTGGTATGGACGGAAGCATTCCAACGACTTGTCCAAGATCGCCTCGTGCATGCTGATGCGGCTTTGCCGCCGGATGTGAGGCGGGGCTCTGCCCCGCCGTTAACTTAGTTTAAGGAAGCTGGGCTGCGCCCCTGGTTCGGGCTCTGCCCTTAGCAGCCGGGCAAGCCCGAACCAGGGGCGTAGCCCCAAAATCTTTAATACACACTCGGCGGGGCAGAGCCCCGCCTCACATCCGGCGGCGAAGCCGGAGCAAAGGTGTTCTTTGTTCTTGATCAACGCACTCACGCGGAGTATGGCTGGGAAATGGAAAGAATGAATCGAGCCGTTCGTAAAATTGATCTGGTTCGCTATCGTAGATTGCTCTCCCGAACCATGCCCGTGGTGATTGAGACTGAGGAAGAAACGAGCGAATGTTGGCCATAGTCGAGAAGCTATGAAGAAAGGTGAGAACCTTTCAGCCGAAGAGGAGAAACTCCTGAAGTTGCTCGCCAGACTTATTGAGGATTTTGAGCAAAAATAGGTTGGCTGGTTTGTGCTTTTTGTGCCTCTTTGTGGCTACTGCGCTTTGACGACGGCTTCCTTGGGGACAGTTGAAGACATGTAATATCCCTGCCGTGAACTCACCTGGAGCTTGCGATTCTTGCCTTTTTCATCGCGTGCCTTAACGCGGACTTCGAGATTGTGCATGCGGCCATCGTCAGTTTCACTTTCCGCCAACTGGAAACCCAGACTGTAGCGTGCCGTCAGGTTGCCGATGATCCTCGATAGACCCGAGCCGTAATCTTTGACGCGACCGACCTTGACCGCCTCACCGCCCGATCTCTGCGCGAGGTGTTTGGCGCTGCCATAAATACTCAGCCCGACCCAACCAGCCACGGGCTTACCAATCGGCATGAGAAACTTGAACAACGTGCGCAACTCCACAGTCAGCGAGTTGAAGATGACATTGTTCCGGATCAGGATCTGTTCCGTGGCATCGCGGTCTTCGAAAAAGATCGGCGCAATTCCGTCTGACACCCACACGATTGACGTCTGCGAGTTTGGTCTCAGCTCCTCAGCTTTTCGCGTGGCATCGCGCACGGCCGCGGCCATGTCGTAGACATCACCTAACTCAACGGTTACTTTGCCGTCCTTATTTGTTCGCTTCACGTTGACGCTTCCATCGCGCCGGGTCATGCGTGTAACGGTTGAGCCGTTGCGTCCCTGGATCGTTTCGGTGTCCACGATGTCATCCGGTTTACCGGCGCTGTCGTCGGTCTTCTGTGCGGTTGTAGAAACCGGCGGGCCATCATTAGGTCCACACATCGCGGGGACGCGGGACAATGCGGCGGCGAGTGTCGCTCGGTCATTGGTAAATTCAGTGAGCCAAATGCGCTCCTCGTCTTCGGTAATATCCATCGCGAGGATCGCGACTTCATCGCCTGGAGGCAATTTCGCCAGTTCGTCTTCCATGGCCTTTAGGATTTCCCCTCGCTTCAGGAACCTGCCGGCGCCGTCTTCGCGGAGGTCCAAAATCAGAATCAGAGCGAGTGGTTTGCGGGCCTGGCCTTCGCGTGTGAAGTAAGAAATGCTGCGCGGCTTGCCATCGTCGAGAACCTCGAAGTTTTCAGGAGTTAGATTTGAAATCGGAAGGTTTGTTTTCTTGTCTTTGACAAGCGCATCCAGAAACACCACGCGCGTTTTGATTTTGATCGTGTCTTCAACTTCCTGCGCGTTGATTGGAAAAGAAGGCAGCGTCGCAAGGATTACAAGTAATAAGAATTTACGCATAACCTACTCCTGATCGATAATCGTCGCTTCTTCTGTGATGGCCTTACCCGCGCCTTCAGGGTCTCGCATCAAGGCTGCGAGGTTCTTTGGTGAGAGCGTCACCTGGACCACTGTGGCATCGCGGTCCGCGATGGTGATCACCAGCACGTTGAATTTCTCCCCCGCACTTCTGAGAAAGATATAAGTCTGTTCCGCGCTCTTTGCTGAAAGCGTTTGAATCAACGGCGTCCACGTGGCGTTCAGCGCGCCATTCAGCGAACTTCGAAACTTCATAAAATCACCGTCGAACTCCTGGTCCTCGAAGACGGCCAGCTTGATGCTGCCCGCCTCGGCGATCCGTTTCGCCTGCCCGCCCTTGATGCGCGCGGCGGTGGTCGCCACCTTCATCCCCGCCTTGGCGAGAAAGGGAATTCCCTGGTGCTTTACGCTGTAGAACTGTTCGATCATCCTTACGACGGATTTAAAATCGTCGTCTTTCGCATGGACTACACTCGTCGACAGACACACCAACACGATTGCGCAGAAGATCTTTTTCATCGAGATCCTCACTTCTCGTCGTTCTTCGCCTTCGGTTTCGTTTCGATTTCCAGTTCAGGGACGCCAAGCTGACCTTCGAGTTTGGCGAGCTTGTCGAGATCCACCGCGCCGACCAGGTTGACGACGGTAAGCTCCCGATTGCCGGTGTGCAGCACTGCAAGACCACCGGCCTGCTCACCATTCAACAGCAGGTAAACCTCGAAGTTGCCTTCCTTCCTGCTGGTAACGTTGAGCAGTCGCGTCCAGCCGGGCCCGCGAAGTTGTGTTCGGATCGAATCGATGTCAGCGGCGGTATATTGGCCGTCAACATCGAACTCAAAACTCTTGACGTAAATGCCCTTGAGTCCGGCGACCAGTTGCTTGACCTCTTTTTCATCAGCATCCTTATCGGACAAGAATTTCGTCGCCAAGCGCATCAACCGCTCGTCGATGTTGACATCGACGGTCTGACTCGCTTTTGCGGCGAGGTGATCGAGGCTGCCCATTTGGATTCTTGAATCCTGAGCTTGCGCCACCAATGCCGTCGTGAGGATGAGCAACACCATCAATGGCGTTCTGATATTGATTTGGAAGAGTGATTTCATAAGTACTACTCCATTCATCCGATTCGATGTTGATTCTTAATCTGGTTTGCAGGCGTCGTGCTCTGGGTTTTCCGGTGAGCGAGGTTCAACTTTTCACTGGCCACGCGCAACGCGAGCATCAATTGTTCTTTCGCCGCGAGTGCTTCTTCACGCTCGCGCCGTTTCATAGCGGACGCTGAAGACCTGTTTGGACGTTTGTTATTTGCTACAAAACCGTTTTCACGAACAGGCGGTTTATTAACGGGAACTGAATTTGGCTCCGGCTTAACTTCTTCTTTAACAACCGGCGTCTCCGGTAATCTGGCTTGCTGCGGTTGCGCCTGGCTGCTGCTCGTGCGCACCTTGATCCAAATGCCTGCCGCGAGTAACGCCACCAACACAGTTGCGGCTATGGCGAGCAACGGAAAGTAATTCCGTCGTCGAGACGCAACGAGATCGCGTGGAATCACCAGAGGCTTGGGCTGGTAGCGCAGTGTGCCCAGGATCTCTTCCAGTTCTCGAATCTGGGGATCTGGCTGACCACTCTTGTCCCACAGGTAATCTTCGTTCATAAGCCCTCCATAAATCCGAGCCGCTTGCGCAGTAGTTTCATGCCCCGGTGCAGGTTGACTCGTACTGATGCGGCAGTGAGTCCGGTGCGTTCGGCGATTTCAGGTCCGGTCATCCCTTCGACCAATCGCAGCACCAGCGTTTCGCGATAAGCTTCCGGAAGAGACCGAATCAACTCGAGAATCTCTGTTGCGCGCGAATCATGCGCCTCGCTGCCACGCAGTTCGTCGTTAATCTCAACGGTTTCTTTCGATCGCCGGTGGAAATCCACGGCACGATTGCGAGCAATCATCGCTATCCACGGGCCGAATGCGGATCCATCACGCAACGTGTGAAGCTTTTTGAACGCATGGAAAAAGATATCCTGCACGAGATCGTCAACTTCAGCTCGCGGCACGCGGGCCAGCAGAATGCCATGCACCAGCGGCGCGTAAAGCCCGTAGAGTTGTTCAAATCCATCACGATCGCCTTCGAGGACCGCCCTCACCAGCACAGCTTCGACCGGCGTCGCCGGCGAATGCTCGGCGGCGTCAACCTGGGGGTTCATCAAGAGCATGTCGAGTGTGGCGGACATTGCGATTTGAATACGCCGATTAAGACGGGAGAGAGGCGGAGACTGTTAACAGGATTTACAGGATTTAGACAGGATTTACATGTCAATCCTGATAAATCATGTCAATCCTGGTGGCCGGATTTTCTTCCGACGTCAATTTCAAAAGTTCCGGCGTCGCCGACAGTAATGAAGTGCGCCAGATGAACAACGTAAACAGAGCCATCGCAATCGTACACGCGGCGCCGCCTTCGAGCCCATAACTGCCGCCCGTCAGCCATAGGGGACCTGCATCATTTGCAGTGAGGAGAGGATTAGAAACGAGTTTTACGCCGCTGACTGGAATCCCAAAAAACCAGCCCATCCCCCAATTCCAGGCCCAGTGAATACCCTGCGGCAGCCACAAACTCCGCGTGCGCAGGTAAGCAGCAGCAAGCCAGACGCCCGCAAGAGCCGTGTTTATGAACGTCGTTACCGGAATCACATTCGGGTTAGATAGATGAACGAAAGCAAACGGCAGTGACGTCAACAACACTCCCAGCCACGCCAGCTTAGCGCGTGACAATGTTTGCAGCGGGTAGCCCCTGAAGATCGCCTCCTCGGCCAGCGCGGCCACGAACAGCAACACAGCGGACCCGAGCATCGATCTGCCGATTGATGTTACTCCTGTGTCGCTGAACGAAAATCTGAGTCCGCCTCCTATCATCGCGATTGCAACGGCGACGACGAGCGTGGCAACGCCGGTGGCGCAACCGATGATGAGATCTCGTAACCAGCCCGTGTGAAGCATCAGACCAAGCGATCGCCACGGCAGTGCTTCAAGCAATCGCAAGCAGAAATATCCGGCGCCGAGCGCGGCGGCCAAAAGACCAATCCGGTAAATGAACTCAAAAACGAAGTCCGAGTGGGGTATTTGCGGGACCAGGGCGAGGACTCCGGCAAAAATAGTCCGCAAGACGATCGTTATGAAAAGCGTAGCCGCGATAAAAGCAAAGACGAACATCAGCAGCCGCCATCCACTGCGAAGGCGGCCAACGTCGTTGATGAAGATCTTGTGCATTGGGGCGTGCATTCTAGCAGCAACTGTGCGTTTCCCTGGAGTGCGCCTATGCTAAACTTCGACGACAACTTCCATGGGCGAAAACCGCGACAATCTCACACCCGAGCGTAGGGAACGAACTCAACGGCGGCGCCGTGTTTTGCTCTGGGTTTTAGGCGCCACGGTAGTGCTATTGCTCGCGATCATCGTTTCGCAGCAACTCTGGCTTTGGACCGTCGTCCATCCCGACACGCCCGCCGATGCCGTTGTTCTTTACGCCTTATCGACACTCAACTTCGTCGCGTTTGTCGTCTTCCTGTTTATCTTCGTTCGCAACCTGCTCAAGTTGCGACGCGAACGAAAAGAACGGCAACTCGGCTCGAAGGTGAAGACGCGACTGCTGGTTTACTTCATCTCGATCAGCTTTCTGCCAATCACCGCGATGGCAGTGTTTTCCTATCTGTTTCTCAATCGCTCGCTGGAGAAGTGGTTCAATCCCTTTCCCGACGAGATCGTTCAGCAGGCTACTGAAGTAAAGCGTCTGACCCTGGCGATTGAGGCGCAAGCCTTGTCGGATACTGCTTCGCTGTTGGTGATACTTTTAAGCCGGCAAACGCCGGAAGAGCGACGCGCCACGATGGACCAGATAGTGGCTTCGGGGCAGTTGGTTGGTGTTGAGATAGTTAGTAGCGATGGAACGGTCGTTCAGCAGAGTCGCGCGCTGTTGTCTTCCGCTGATTCAGAGCAACTGGAAAAACTGTTCAGCGAGGCGCGCAAGGCTCGTGGTCCAACAGGCGACACTTTTGCCGACGGAAAAGAATTTGACGTCCTCGCAGTGCCTTTGAATACGTCAGAAATACTTATCCTGGCTCCGCGAAAACGTGCGTCGAACGACCTCGCGGAATTGGTTACCAGTTCGGAACGTGATTATCAGGATCTGGTGAAGAACCAGCGGCGTGTGCGTCTGCTGGGATTGTCAACGCTCGGACTGATGACGCTGATTCTGTTGTTCGTCTCGAGTTGGGTCGCGATTTATCTGGCTCGTGGCATCGCCACTCCGATCAAAGCGCTCGCCGAGGCTTCGAACGAGATTGCACGCGGAAATCTGGCTCATCGCGTCACCACGACGATAGCTGACGACGAATTGGCCCTCCTTGCGGAGTCGTTCAACCAGATGACCACACAACTCGAAGAAAACCGCAGCCGTATCGAAGCGGGCGCGGCAGAGTTGCGAGAAAAGAACCTGGCCCTGCGCGAACGGCGCAACTACATCGAGACAGTGCTTCAATCGTTATCGACCGGAGTCGTTTCAATTGATGAAAACGATTGTGTGACGACCCTGAACGCAGCCGCGGCGCGCATGCTGGCGCTAGCCGGTAAAGCTGAAGGCACTCCGAAACTCAGCGGTCTGATCGGCAGCGAAGACTGGCTGGTAGTGGATCGACTGCTGCGCCGCGCGCGTCGCACTGGCCAGGCGACCGAACAGACTCAATTGGAAAGTGGCGGTGGACCACTGCCCGTGGCGCTGACAGCCACAGCTTTGCGCGATTCGAAAGGCCCGCGGAGAGGCGTAGTTTTAGTTATCGAAGATCTTTCCGAGTTGCTCGCGGCACAACGAACCGCAGCCTGGAGTGAAGTTGCACGCCGCATGGCCCATGAGATCAAAAATCCTTTGACGCCGATTCAACTTTCGGCCGAACGCATCGCGAAGAGTTACGGGCGCGCTGCGGCTAACGGCGGCAGCAACGGATCGGATGAAAAACGTGTCACAGCGGTGATTACGGAATGCACTGAAACAATCAGTCGCGAAGTTGCGAGCTTGAAAGCGATGGTTGATGAGTTTTCACGTTTCGCTCGTTTGCCTGCGACACGACTCGAGCTCGCAAATTTGAACGACGTGGTGACTCAGGCTGTCGGGCTTTACGAAGAACGCCTCAACGACGTTTCTCTGACAGTTCAGCTGGGCCGCGAGCTTCCGGCATCGATGCTTGACGTCGAACAGATCAAACGAGTGTTCGTGAACTTGATCGACAACGCGCTCGAGGCACTGGTTTCAGTGAACGATGAAAAGAAGATAGTAATTATTACGAGTCATGATGCGGACAGAAGTTTGTTGCGCGCGGAAGTAGCCGACACGGGGCACGGAATCGAGCCTGGGGATTTCAGAAGATTATTCGAGCCCTACTTCTCGAGACGCGATAGCGGCACCGGTCTCGGACTCGCGATCGTGCAGCGAATAATTCTCGAACACGGCGGCCACATCCGCGCGGAAAGAAATCACCCCCGCGGCGCAAAGTTCGTAATCGAACTCCCCGCCGCGGGGTGATCTGGGAGAAGTTTTCTCACGCAAAGGCGCCAAGCGCTGCCGCGTTTCGAGAATACCGCTACACGCCGTGATTTCAGACCACATACTATGCGGGCGAAATGGATTCGATTCTCATAGTTGACGACGAACGCGGCATTCGCGACACGCTGCGGGCCGTCATGGAAGATGAAGGCTTTGTCGCTGACGCGGTCGCTACCGGCGAGGAGTGTCTCAAGGCGCTCGGTAAACGCGCCTACGGCTGCATTCTGCTCGACGTATGGCTTCCCGGAATCGATGGACTCGAGACGTTGAAACAGTTGCGCGCCGCGGGATCGGATGCTGCCGTCGTGATCATTTCCGGTCACGGCAACATTGAGACTGCCGTTCGTGCAACGAAGCTGGGCGCGTTCGACTTCATCGAAAAACCACTATCGATCGAGAAGACAGTGCTCACCGTTCGCAATGCTCTGCGTCAACAACGACTCGAGCTGATCAATGCAGACATGGCCGCCGCGTTGTCGCGTGAATACGTGATGGTGGGCGAGTCCGTTGCGATGCGCGCTTTGCGAAAGCAGATCTCCGTCGTCGCCCCTACTGATGGCCGCGTTTTGATCTACGGCGAGTCGGGCACTGGAAAAGAATTAGTCGCACATGCCATCCATGCGGAATCGCGCCGCAAGGCCGCGCCGTTTATCGAAGTCAATTCCGCTGCGATTCCTGAGGAGTTGATCGAGTCGGAACTCTTTGGCCACGTGAAGGGAGCCTTCACCGGCGCAACTGCGGCGAAGAAAGGCAAGTTTGAATTGGCAGACGGCGCCACGATCTTTCTCGACGAAGTCGGAGACATGAGTCCGAAAGTGCAGGCGAAGGTCCTGCGTGTGTTGGAGGAACAACGTTTTGAGCCTGTTGGAAGCGGAAACTCGATCACTGTTGATGTGCGCGTGATCGCTGCCACCAACAAACGTTTGGACGTCGAGATCGAGCAGGGAAACTTCCGCGCGGACCTGTTTTACCGGCTTAATGTGATTCCTTTTGAGTTGCCGCCACTGCGCGAGCGTTTGGAGGACGTGCCGTTGTTAGTCGATTACTTCAACCGGCACTTCTCGCAGGCGTATGGCAAAAAGCCGAAGCAGTTTCTGCCCGAGGCAGTTGAAGAGATGCAGTCGTATTCATGGCCCGGGAACGTGCGTGAACTAAGAAATACAGTCGAACGCGTAGTGATCATGCATCCCGGCACGCGTGTTTCGGCTAACGATCTCCCGCCACACGGCAAAGAAGAGCCACCGGCCGCGTCATTCCGGTTTCCTTCTTTTAAAGAGGCCACCGAGGCCTACCACCGCGAGTTTATTCAACGAAAGCTGGAAGAGGCTGACGGAAACGTCTCCCGCGCAGCGGAGCTTATGGGCGTGGACCGCAGCCACCTCTATCGTCGCATGCGTGCTCTCGGTATTCAGAATCGTGTAAATCCTCAGTAAGTTTCCCGCAGAGGCGCGAAGGGGGGCAAAGTAGATTCTTTGCATCTTTGCGCCTTTGCGGGAAAATTTCTTTAGGAAACTAAAATTGACAATGTATCTTCAAATAGCTTATCTAAGCTGTTGAGGGTTAAATGGATTTTACGACTAAAGAATTGTTGAAGCGTTACGCGAAACTGGCGGTTGGCCAGCCGTTCTCGCCGGTGTTGCTGAATATTTTGGTCACGTCAGTCTGCGACATGCGCTGCACGCATTGTTTCTTCACTGACGAACTCGACGATCGGCCGCGCAAGAAACTTCAGATGAAGACGCACGAGATCGAGCGTATCTCCGAAACACTCGGCGGTAATCTTGGCGTGCTGATCCTCGCCGGTGGCGAGCCGTTTACGCGCAAAGATCTTCCGGAGATCGCGCACGCCTTTTACCAGAACAACAAGCTCGAGTCGATCTACATCATGTCGAACGGACAGATTCAGAAGCGAATCTTTCCTGACGTGACCAGGATTTTGCAGGAGTGTCCAAACCTCAACATCACTGTCGCGCTCGGAATCGATGGACCAAAGCAGGAACACGAGAAGATTCGTCAAAAACCCGGCTCGTGGGACATCGCCATCGACACTGCCCGGCAACTCCAGGCGATTAAGAAAGAGTATCCACGCCTCGACGTGCAAACTTGTACCTGTTTCATGAATTCCAACCAGGACTCGATCTTCGAGTGGTACGACTTTCTGAAGTACGACTTGAAGCCTGACAAAGTGAACTTCAATTACATCCGTCCACCGTCAGCCGATCCGAAAGAGTTGGACATCGATCACTCTCGTTACGCCAGGCTGGCCCAGATGATCGACGACGATTCGCGCCACGCAGC
>JAICGZ010000082.1 GCA_025922875.1 Pyrinomonadaceae bacterium | reverse complement strand
TTTCATGTTGTCGAACACTTCTCGATGCATGCGGGGCAAATTATTTTGCTCACAAAGCTACTGACCGCCACCGACCTGCGCTTCTATGATTTTGAATCCGGTGTGCCACTCGAGCGCTGGCGCTCTCGTCCGTCCGGTTCGATTTAAGGATCGCGACATCATTACGTCCGCTGTTTTCTCATCTTACGCCGTGCCGCACTCCCGTGTAGCTTGAGAAGGTCGGTTTGACCTTCTTCGCATAGGTGTTCGGACGCATGTAAGCTTTGTCGCCGAGTTACGTCAGCTTCATGGTCGAGTCTGCAAACAAAACATACGGGAGCGGTTCAAGTTCCGCTTTCCGTTTCGGGCGACTTTCTCTGCTACGCGAGCTGAGGTATCATTACCTTTCCTCGATTGAAAGGTGAAGCAGCTATGGTTTCCTCCGGCCGTTATGCAATCTTCTCCATCCTCCTGGTTCTCAGCACCATCATCATTGCTCAAGCGCAGGGCGCTCCCGATAAAACTTCAGGCGCGACTATCACCGGCAAAGTAACAATCAAGGGC
Organism: Pyrinomonadaceae bacterium; assembly: GCA_025922875.1. Classification (GTDB taxonomy): domain Bacteria; phylum Acidobacteriota; class Blastocatellia; order Pyrinomonadales; family Pyrinomonadaceae; genus PSRF01. The sequence goes on along the minus strand of JAICGZ010000082.1, from coordinate 20,774 downwards.
CAAGGTGCCCCGGGAATCGCTGTGGTCCTGGTTCAAAACGTGGAAGGTTCCCAAAGGGGCACGCGCCACAGAGCGTTCACCGACGCCACGGGAACTTATCGAATTACAAATGTGCCACCGGGAAACTATCGTGCGACAACAGCGACGTCGGAATTCGTTGCTGTCGCAGAGTTGCCGAATCCGTTCGACAAGTCGAAGACGCTGCTAATCAATAAAGATGAAACAGTAGAGAGTATTGATTTTGAACTGATACGTGGTGGCGTGATCACCGGCAGAGTGACTGACTCAGACGGCCGTCCCGTAATTGAAGAAACAGTTTCGATTTCCAGAGAGGAGTCCAACCGGAGTTCTGGTTATTCCATAAGCAGGCATCGTAGTACGCGAACCGACGACAGGGGGGTCTATCGAATCTTTGGTCTCGCACCGGGGAACTACAAGGTTGCCGCGGGAACAAATGAACTTTCTCCCTCCTGGGAAAAATCCCCGTTTCGCCAAACCTTTCATCCGGACGCGACAGACGCTTCGCAGGCAACGACCATAAACGTGGCTGAAGGAAGCGAAGCGACGAATGTTGACATTACGATTAAAGAAGTGGGCCGCACTTACTCTGTTCGTGGTCGAATTATCGACGGCGAGACTGGCCGGCCTCTAGCAAATGTACCTTACGGGATATCAGTGTATCTAACCCCAAACAGCAGAAGTGGATTGTCGGATGGTTCAGTGTCCAACAGCAACGGTGAATTCCAATGGGACAACCTGAGGCCTGGCAAATATGCAGTTTACGTAAACAGTCCGTCCGATGGCGATCGGTCGTTTGAGGAAGCGCCCTTCGAGGTGAGCGATCGCGACGTGACGGGCATTTTAGTTAAAAGAATAAAAGTAACCACTGTTTCGGGCGTAATTATTCTGGAAGGTAAAAGCGACAAGAGTGCGCTCGCAAGACTCAGCGGAGCCAGTGTGTCAGCTGAGCAACAGAGCGAAGATAAGACCACATCCACCAGTCATTCCACTCGAATCGCGGCTGATGGAAGTTTTCGGTTTAGTGGTTTGTATCCGGGAGTCGTCACTTTCAGAGTTGACGGTAGAGGCCTCGAACTCGTTCGCATGGAACGCGATGGAGTGGTCTATACCGCAGGGATCCCGGTTCGTGAACGTGAACAAATAACGGGAATCCGGCTTATTGTGCATTCCGGCGATGGATCGATTCGCGGAGTGTTAAAGCTTCCCGACGATGCGCCGTTGCCGGCAAACGCGAAACTTTCTGTTTCGCTGAAAAGGATTGGCGAGCCTGTTGCTCAGTTTGATCAACGAGGTTCTTATCGATCGGCCGAAGTGGACGCTCGCGGTCAGTTCGTAGCCGAAGGGCTCCTGCCAGGCACTTATGAAGTGGCGGCCCGGTCCTATCCTCCTAATGAAACTCAGGGCCAAATCCTCAGCGGAAAACAACAAGTAACAGTTACGGACGGCGTAGTGACGAACATCATAGTGACACTCCAGCCGTTATCCTTTCCTAACCCGCCGTGGCCCAGGAATTAGCAATGCTCAAATCTCTCACACTGATCTTGTTGACGGCGCTTCTCGCGACGGCTCAAACACAACGGCCCGCAGCCGAAACTTCAAAGTCAGGTTCGATTACCGGTAAGGTCGCTGACGAGAGAGGTGAACCACTGCCAAATGCGAAGGTCTCGGTATCCCCAATTGGGGCCGAGCGTCCGAACATGGCTGCAGTTACCGATCGTAACGGCACTTTCACAGTGGATGGACTGGAATCCGTTCCTTATCGCATCAACGTTTCGATGCCGGCGTACATCAGTCAGCCTTCTGAAATTGAAGGGCGTGGCGAAAAGCAATACCAGGTCGGCGATTCAGTCACTTTTGTCCTGATCAAAGGTGGTGTCATCACGGGAACCGTCATGAATGTTGCGGGTTATCCGGTGACCGGCATGACCGTCTCTGCACAGATGATACGCGATAGTAAGGGCCGGCGATTAGCTCGAGGTGTCGAGCGCCGTGATAGCACGGACGATCGCGGTGTCTATAGAATCTACGGACTGCCAGACGGGATTTATATCGTCGTTGCCGGCAGCACCAATGAGTATATGGATTGGGGAATCAACCCGTTCAGTAACGATATTCCGACGTACGCACCGTCTTCAACGCGCGATACCGCGGCGGAAATCAGTGTGCGCGCGGGCGAAGAAACGAGCAACGTCGACATTCGTTACCGCGGTGAGCAGGGCAGGATCATCAGCGGAACCGTGAGTGGCCCACCGGTCCCAGGTGGATTCACGGTTGTTTTGACTTCTATTGCGCTCGGCGGCTCGCAAACCAACACTTCGAAATTTGAGCAACCGGGCAGCCAGCAGTTTGCTTTTACTGGCCTCACGGATGGCGACTATTATGTGACTCTGCGAACCTATCTTTCAGGGAGAGAAGCCGGCCTTTCCGAATCAAAGTTAGTAAAACTCAGAGGCGCAGACGTTGACGGTATAGAGTTGACGGCAAACCCCTTGGGTGTTGTGAATGGGCGCGTGGTTTTGGAACCATCAAAGGCAAGCGAATGTCAGGGAAAGGAGCCGCCATCATTCAAGGACATCTCAGTCTCCGCACGGCACAGGCAAACCGAAGCGACGAAGAATCAACCGCAATTTATCTGGTCAATGGGTGCGCCGGTTTCTGCCGATGAGAAGGGTAATTTTTCTCTGATCAATCTGGCTTCTGCTCAGTATCATTTCGCCGCGCGTTTCCCTGCAAAGTCGTGGTACCTGCAATCGATTTCGTTGTCTCTACCGGCGCTGGCCGGAGTAAAGACGGCGAGCAAACCGATTGACACGACACGGGTCTGGACCACGATCAAGAGTGGTGACCGGCTTTCCGGATTAACTGTGAGGCTGGCCCAAGGCGCTGCATCGTTTCACGGGCAACTGGTTTTTGATTCGGCTGAAAATCGTCCCGAGAAGTGGTTTGCGTACTTAGTTCCGGCAGAGCCTGAGCGCGCCGGCAACTCGTTGCGTTTTTACGGTGGAGCGGTGAGCCCCGAAGGAACGATACAGCTTGTCAATCTCGCGCCGGGCCGTTACTGGGTGTTGGTCCAACCGGCACTCGGCGATGCATTATCCACATTCCCTCGATTTCGCATCCCTGACGAAACAGAGACGCGCGCAAGATTGCGCCGCGATGCGGAAGAATTGAAGACTGAGATTGAACTGAGGCCCTGTCAGGATCTCCGCGATTTTAAGATAACAGTTAAGAGTCATGTATATCCTCCTAAACTGCCGTGAGGACGACTGGATTCCGAGTTAACCGTTGACGACCCACTGGCACGGTTGGTCCGGAAGTGCTGACATTGCCGGAGCTGTCCCTATCGTTATACGTACGTGCAAAACTGAGGTCCATGAGCAGTGCGCAATCCGCAAAGGTTCTCAAGTCGTCAAACACTTCGATATTGTGTTGGGTGAAAATCATGTTCTCATCCGTCAAATATTTACTGAGGCCGCATGCGTCTCCGAGTGCAATTGGTTGCTACCATCCAGCCCGAGACCCACGCGCTGCCAGCGAATGATGTGAGGCAGAAAAATGAAACGGAAGTTTGATGGTTGGCAACAGCGATTTCAGCTACACGTTGAATCGTGAATTTGATTCGAGCCCAAAATCCACTGACTCGTGTGAATGCCATGACAAACCTTGCTCAGACTTGCTGTCTCAACTGATGTATGAGGGCCACTCAGTGGTGTTTCTTTCGCCAATTTGCGAACCCGTCAAGAACCCGCCAACTGGAATTCAGGGAATCTGCAACCAAAAGAAAGGGAAGCGGTTGTTCGCTCGCTTCCCATTTCGATGCACACCGGTCAGATAATTTTGCTGACTAAGCTACTGACCGCCACCGACCTGCGCTTCTATGATTTCGAAGCCGGCGCGCCCCTCGAGCGCTGGCGCTCTCGCGCGTAAGGCGAGGAGATCCATTCGCTGCAAATTGCTAGCTCACTCCACACCTTGAGATCACGAGAAGCTCTAGGTACGCTTAATGTATGCCTCCGATAGCTTTCTTGTTTAAGGGAGATGAAGCGCGCCTGAGTGATTTCGAAATAATTTTAGACGCAATTTTCAAGGCTGTTCTGGAAATGAATTCGGAGTACTCGTTTCATGTACGCTCTGGAAGCATTCTCCTGACGAGTTTCAGTCAAAGAACCACGGCTGTTGGAAGAGGACGAGTCTTCAAAGGAAGAGGCGTTAGCTACATCCTGAGTGATGATAAGGAATTACGTGCAATCTTAGCGGTTGCATTCGCGGCGTCTGCAGGAAATCTACATCACAATCTGGAAGTGCAGACTCTTCCTGCGATGTTGCTGAGCAAACCGATTGATTGTGTTACCGTGTCGGAGATACCACTGTTCTGCGGTGATTCTATTCACAAGGATTTGACGAACAAGCTTCCCGCTTATTTAGGTTGCTTCGAAGTCGACCGTGGCGATCCGCTTACGTTAGAACTTGCCGCAAACCTTCTTATCCCGCACTGCCACTATCAGGGTGGAACCTTGAAATGGATTGTTCCGTCTGACCATGGCCCTAATCTTCCAGCTGACGTCGAATGGGCATCGAAGCTTTCGTTTTCCTCAATTGAAATGACGGTTGATGATCCTCCACGCATCTCAGAGTGCAAGCTTTCGTTGATGGGCCAGAGAAATGCAAAGTTGCTGAACCAAAGGGCTCGGCGTCACCATGCGGAGCGTGTACTGACGGCTTTGCTCCACAATACGGAGGCAGATCAGGAAGAGTTCGAGATCAAATTTAAGAAGGAGGAATTCGGACGCGCGAATGTGCGCAAGTTGTACGAGTACAGTCTAAACGAGGAACATACGAAAGCAGATGGGACTCCGGGTCCGGGACAGGCGAAGGCTCGGCTTTTTCGACTACTCTTAGGAATTACACGAAACGACTGGCTCTTTCTTGGCGAGCAGTTGGCAAGCGGTCTTGAGGAGGCGCATCCAAACCAAACCCGAAAGAGTGAATGGGGTGTCCAGTATGATATAACAGTCCCAGTCGTTGGCAGAAATGGGCGAACGAAGAAGGTCCTTTGTAGCTGGATCATTCGTCCTGGTGAATCTCCATCCTTGACATCTGCCTATATCGCACACAAAGCCGACACTGATGAGCAGGGACTACTCGCTGGTTTAATCGTCGCAAGATCACAAACCAAGGAATTTTGGAGACAGTATACGAAGTGGCTGACCAGCATGCGATGAGAGCCGCAGAAGAGTGGACTCCTACACCAATGTGGGTTGAAGGATACACCGAGGCCCTTTCGGAAGGTGCTTGTGGGGTTTCCTGGGTTCGACTTCCAGATGCACGTTCCCTGTTTGCTCGCTGGTTGAGAAAAAACGGCTTGGGTTCTACAGGCCGTGGCCCTGGCTGCTTCGTATTCGCGAAAACGAGATCGCAATCGTTCGAGCGGGCGCAGAAGTATTCGGAGGCATTTGCAACCGTTTTGCGTCTGAATGGAATTGAGTGTGAAGTTGGCTGGCGGTTTGACTAGGAGTTGTTGATCCCGTCGTTATACAGCATGTCCTGAGGCAGTCGTGCGTCGCAGCCGTAGCGCGAAAACTGCCCTTGTGAAAACGTGGTCGTGTCAGCTTTCCAATAGATACAGCCCTGAGCAGAAGGGGGCATCGTTGTCCCTCACGATCGGACGACATTCTGCAGTACCTCACTAACTCTCGGAAAATAATGAGTGTTGCCCCTCGATTTTGTGAGTTCGTGGGACGTAAACGCGTTGTTTGCTGCTTTGCACAGCGCGCTTAACGTCCATCGATGCGAGCGCGATCGTCGGAATCTGCCAGGGCGCATATGCGACAACCTGATTTGCGGGTAATAATTTCAGCTTGATCATCCGTCTCACTGTGGTGGAACTTACTCTCAGACGTTGGGCGGCTTCTTGCAAGGTAAGAAAGTCTTGCTTGGTATGAACCTCATAGGAAGGCAATTGCTGATAGTGACGCAACGAAGCTACCGTTGATTCCGATCATTGGAGTTACTCCGATACTGGCGCTCAAGCCGGCAGCAACTACCTGATTATGGGTGTTGCTCGCGGCTTGTTGAGGGCTGAGTCCCATCTGACCTCCATTATCACTCGCCGAACCATAATCCATGGCCGTGATGTTTACGACGTTCAGGTTGAGTCCGGCAGCTTTCACGCTATTGAGAATGTTCACACCACTCGCTATCAATCCCGTTGGCAGACCGGGAGGGTGTAGGAAATCACCAGACCCGGATTCGCGTTCTTTAGTGCCACTAACGCCTGGTTCCGACGAGTGATCGATGCCTGGTCAGTAGTCGCACCACCTTCAATATCGAAATCAAGTCTCACCGGTGTACTCGAGTGACGCTGTATTTATTGAGCACCGATTGGTATGGACAGAGATGCACTCGACTGCTCATTCCCGTCTCCTTGCATAAGGACGTGAAACGTTTTGCCGCTAAAAAGTTCATATCGAGTAGGCGCGAACCGGCTCCGTGGTTATTGTTCTTAGCAATAGTGAACCACAGACACAAAGAACATAGAGGTTGCACAGAGAAGAGTGTAAATTCCCACTTTTCGTGCAAAGCCCATTCAACTGGCTTTGCACGAAAAGTAATCAAACGCCTCGATGGCGAAGAATATTTCTCGCGCAAAGGCGCAAAGAAAGCCCATAGAAACGCGGTAGCGCTTTGCGCCTTTGCGCGAGATCTTCCCGGTAGAGGTACTTTTCGTGCAAAGCCCATTCAACTTAATTTTAATTTTCCGCAATGCGGAACATGATCACTATTAACTGACAATGGCAAACATACCACTCCCAACACGAAACGCTGACGGTAGTTACACAACACCCCCAGCAGGCATGACCAAGACGGTAGCTGATCGTCGCACGTCTAATCGAATTCGAATTGCTCTGTGTATTGTTGTGACGACGCCTTCATCACTGAACCATAAAGAACATTACAGGCGAATACAGCAGCAACATATTTAGCGACATTGTCTAACTCGAAGGGCCGCAGTGTATATTGTAAAGCACTCAGATTTCCGGTCGCGACGTACTCCATACCGATGACGAGAACAAACGTCAGCCCCCATCCGAACAAAGACGTAAGGCCGATGACTTGCCAGAGCAGAAACGGCGATCTGCCGCGAGCTATGAGATAGCGATGGACCAGGAGAGAGGCCACGACTGACAGTAGCATGTGCCAGACGAACACCGGCAGCCACCAAAGGCCTTCAACTCCTTTCTCATACGGGACGTAGTAATTTGTCTCTTCGAGCCATGCCAGGTATTCGTACCAGGCATCGATGCGAGCAATCAGAAGGGCTACGCTGATCGAAAACAGTCCCGCGGCCGCACCTAATATTCCAACTCTGAGATCTTCCCTTAGCTTACTCACGGCGATCTCCTTTCTGGATCCTAACGCTGCGAAATTAGACTCTTGAGAAGAAGATTTGTTCCATGTAGATAATGGCAAAACCTCGCCCACTGTGAATCCGACGCCGAGAATCTCCTTGACACTGGCCCACGCCGTAGTAAAGTGCCGCAGTCTTTGAGCGCCATCTTTCGCTTGCGTGACGGCATAACTAACCCGCCGAGATTAGTCTTTACTGCACCTACCGCAAGCCGTCTGCGTGAGGTCGCATGCACAAGAGTTAACAGAAGCACTCTCACACTAAGGAGTTTCAATATGCCACGCATCAGAGTCCTCCGCTGGCGAACAGTAGCAATAGTCCTTGTTTCTCTTTTGATAGCGTTCTGCTTCATTGTTTACGGAGGCCTCATCAGAGGGACTGCAGGCAATTCAGTACCACACTCACTCGCCGCGGAAAGTGTGACGCCGAAGCTTGAAGTTGAATTCATCACCCTGCAAACGAATGGTTTTGAACCGGTGGAAATAGTCAGGCCTAAAGGTCCATTTGTTCTCCTGGTGGATGATCGTAGTGGTAAGGAAAGTTCTTCGTTCAGCCTGGAACGCTTACAGGGCGAGAAACTGCGCGATATCAACACCAGGCGAACCAAGTCAGAGTGGCACGATGTGATCAATTTGCCACCAGGCAATTACCTTTTGACTGATGCCGGCAATCCGCACTCGCGCTGTCAAATAACTATCACTCCATAACTGTTCTCATTCCCTCACTGGCTCAACCGGAGTGTTTATGGCAAACCAAAATGCAACTTCCTTCCTGCTACTGATTAGGAGCGCGATTACTGTTTGCCTCCTTACGCTGAGCGTCATGGCCCAGACGTCCAGCGCCACTGACGGCAGCACTCCGTTAGGCTTACAGCCGGGAGCACCATCCGGGTCTTACGCCTTGAGCGGTTTTGATAACGTGAATCTCTACAACGGCAACCTGAGTTTTCAGTTGTCGCTGTTGGGCCTGGCAGGACGCGGCGGCGCAAAGATGCCCATAATGCTGCCGATTGAAGCGAAGTGGCGAGTTCTGGATCTTGCGATACCGCAGCCCGATGGCTCTTTCAATCACCACTACATGCCAGTACAAAGTTGGTGGGAAAACAATGATCGGAAATACCGTCCCGGCAGTGTAGTTGCGCGGCAGGGGAGTTTTGATGTAACGCCGTGCCCCGACAGCACAACCGTAAACGCTCTCACCTTAACCCGGCTTACATTTACTTCACCTGATGGAACTGAGTATGAGTTGAGAGATCAACTAACGGGAGGTCAACCGGTCAACAATACAAACTGCAACTATTTGAATCCCCCATCACGCGGCAGGGTGTTTGTTACCAGTGATGGTTCTGCCGCGACATTTGTCTCTGATACCACGATTTATGATTACGTCATTAGTCCCAACCCTTCACCAGAGACCTATCCGTCCGGTTATCTCATGCTTCGCGATGGGACACGGTTCAGAGTTGATACCGGTAATGTGACCTGGATGCGCGATCGTAATGGCAACAAGTTCACGTTCGGTTACGACAGCAACCAAAATATACAAACGATTACTGATTCTCTAAATCGCGTGGTGTCAATTTCTCGCAATATAGGACCTGGCGCCTTCGATCAGATCACTTTTAAGGGATTTGGGGGCGCACAGCGCGTTATCAAAGTTAACTATTCGTCGCTGTTGAGCGCGTTGCGATCCGATTACTCGACTACTCGCACGTATAAATCACTGTTTCCGGAACTTGATGGCTCCTCTACGACACACCATAACCCGAGCGTCGTATCGTCTATCACACTGCCGAACAATCAGCAGTACCTGATTAAATACAATCAATACGGCGAAGTTGCCCGCGTGGTGCTTCCGACTGGCGGCGCCATTGAGTATGACTACGCTGCGGGTGTGAGTGGTAATGCGAGTGGCGCGTTCGGCGGAGGATTTGAAAGCTCGTGGGTGGTGTATCGCCGTGTATTGAGCGGCGTGTTTATCCTGATGGAAGCACAGGGTCAACGTACGCCAGTCGCATGACGTACACGCAGTGGAGTCCGGGAGTTATCACAGTGGATCAGCTGAATAACACCGGCACGCTGTTGACTCGTAACAAACATTATTTTCATGGCGATGCCGCAACGTCCTTTGGAGTTGGTCCGACAGACTATTCCGGCTGGAAGGAAGGCAAGGAATATCAGACTGAAGAGTATGCGAGTAACGGCACGACTATTTTGCGCCGCAGTGAGAAGACCTGGGAGCAACCAATCGCGAGCAGCACGTGGCCACTAACGCAGCCGGAAACGAATAATGCTGCTAAAGCGAACAATCCGCAGATCACGCAGGCTGTAAATACAGTTGAACCGGCACAAGCAAACAAGGTTTCGAAACAAACCTTCGCTTACGACAAATATACGAACCAAACGGATGTCTACGAATATGACTTTGGAGTAGGCGCGGCGGGTTCGTTGGTGCGGCGTAGTCAAACAAATTATTTAACCTCGAGTTACGACACTCTCAACCCAAGTTCGTCCAATCCGAATTTAAGTCTCACTAGTCACATTCGCAATTTGCCGGCGCGGGTTTCGATCTTCGACGGCGTGGGTGTTGAACGTGCGCGGTCTACAACTGAGTATGACAATTATGTACTCGACGGATCAGATTGCCTGCACAGCTTTTATTGCCCACTCCAGTCGCGAGCGAATATCAGCGGCTTCGATTCGCTGTTCAGCACCAGCTACACGATGAGGGGCAACCCCACGCGTTCGACGAGATACCTGCTCTCGAACGGTGTAGTGACTGGTTCAGTTTCGGCTCATTCACATTACGACGTGGCTGGGAACGTTATTCGCGTTATCGATCCAGGCAGCACGGCTTCGAATTTCATTATCACGAAGATTGAATACGACGACCGCTTTGGCACGCCGGATACTGAAGCTCGGTCGAATTCCGTGCCGGGTGAATTAACTGGATTTACCTCCTTTGCTTTTCCCACCAAAGTAATAAACGCCCTAAGCCATACGAGCTATGCGCAATTCAATTACTACCTGGGCGTGCCGGTGAATGGTGAGGACGCGAACGGCATCGTTGCGGCTGGTTACTTCAACGATCAACTCGATCGCGCAACGCAGATTCGTCGCGCAATGGGAACAGGCGCAGAAAACCAGACGGCGTTTGCTTACGACGACGCGAATCGCCTCATCACAACCTCAAGTGATAAAGACGCCTATGGTGACAATCTGCTGGTGAGCAAAGTCAAATATGACCAGCTGGGTCGCACGACGGAAACGCGACAGTACGAAGGCGGCGCTAACTACATCGTGACTGTCACGCAGTACGATGCACTTTCACGCCCATTTAAAACGTCCAATCCATTTCGTCCGTGGAAAAGTGAGACAGCGGTGTGGAGCACGCAGGCTTTTGACGCGTTGGGCCGTATGATTTCGGTGACAACGCCTGATGGCGCCACAGTCGCAACAGCGTACAGCGGAGATCGTGCACTCGTGACGGATCAGGCGGGTAAGCAGCGGATAAGCAGAACTAACGCGTTAGGTCAATTAACGGACGTGTGGGAAATTACCAGCCCTGACCTCGCAACGGAAGCTGTCTCTTTTCCGTCACACCCGGAAGTAACCGCGGGTTACCGTACCACCTACGAATACGATGAGCTCGATAATTTAAAGAAGGTGACGCAGGGTTCGCAAACCCGAACGTTTGATTACGATTCGCTCAAACGCCTCACCTCTGCCACTAATCCGGAAAGCGGCACGGTCAGTTACGAGTACGACAACAACAGCAACCTGCGCTTCAAGACCGACGCGCGCGGAGTCGTGACTGAAAACCGTTACGACGCGCTGAATCGCGTGACGACGATCCTGTACCGGATCAATGGCCAGCCGGATCCAAATACCGGCGATATCGAGTACTTGTATGACAACGCCACGAATGGCAAAGAACGTTTGTGGCTCACTTACCGCTGGGGAGCGAAGCCGTCGCACACGGCAGTGGGTGCATACGATGCGATGGGCCGTGTGGCTCAGTTGTACAACTTGTTCGGTGATGGACAGGGCGGCTGGTCCGCAGGCTACGCGGTCAATCGCACATACAACCGCACCGGCGCTGTTACTTCGCAGACTTATCCTTCAGGCCATACGGTTACATACAATTACGACAGTGCTGGTCGTCTGGCCGACAAGGACGCACAGAACCTCGCGTTCACAGGCAATCTTGGCGATGGCGTACAGCGCACGTATGCAAAAGGGATCACATACGCTTCCGCAGGACAGCTAAAACAGGAACAATTCGGCACCACCACGCCCGTCTACAACAAACTCTTCTACAACTCACGATTGCAGCTTGCTGAAATACTTACGAGCACGACAGGTGGTGATAGTTCGTGGAACCGCGGGAAGATTCTCAATCAATACAGCTTGCAGTGTTCGGGAGCCGGTTGTAACGCTGTGGACAACAATGGAAATCTGCGCAAGCAGGAGATGTTCATCCCGGCCAATGATCAGGTCTCCAGCTACACCTCGTGGCATCAGCAATACGACTACGATGCGCTGAACCGTTTGCAGCGAGTGCATGAATATACTGGCAACCCGCAGTTGGATTGGCGGCAGGAGTTTCTGTATGACCGGTGGGGTAACCGCCGGATCGATGTGGCGAACACGTGGGGCGCGGGGATCAACAACCGGAGCTTTGAGAAGCAGGACACCACCAACCGACTCTACGCGCCGGGCGACATCGCACTCGCCGACAGCTTGCGACAGATTCGCTATGACGCGGCTGGTAATCAGATCAAAGATACGTACAGTGGCTATGGCTCGGCAGTCTTCGACGGCGACAACCGCATAGTCGCGGCGCAAGACAGTAACGCAGGTTGGAGTTACTACACCTACAACGCCGATGGGCAACGCGTGAGACGAAAAATAGGTAATCAGGAGACGTGGCAGATCTACGGCATCGATGGCGAATTGCTGGCGGAGTATGCGGCTAACGGTGCGGTGACGAGTCCGCAGAAGGAGTATGGCTATCGCATCGGGGAATTACTGGTGACTGCTGAACCTGGAGTGCCGTCGCATAGCAACGTTGCCCTGGCGTCCAGTGGAGCGACAGTCACCAGTTCTTCGACGCTCTCACCTTACGTCCCTGCTCATGTGATCGACGGATCGCGTCGGGCCATTAACAGCACCGGGTGGGTAGACAACACCTTCAACAGTTTTCCGGATTGGATTGAAATCAACTTCAACGGCAGCAAGACCATCAGCGAGATCGACGTGGTCACGCAACAGGACGATCCGGGGAATCCGGTGGAGCCGACGCTGACACAGATGTTCAGTCTCTACGGCATTACTGCGTTTGACGTGCAGTATTGGAATGGGTCTGCATGGGTCACGGTGCCCGGCGGCAGTGTGGTGGGAAATAATAAAGTCTGGCGACAGTTCACATTCGCACCGATCACGACCACAAAGATCAGGGTAGTGGTGAATGGCGGCGCGGACAATGCTTACAGTCGCGTAGTTGAAGTGGAGGCTTGGGGCTCACAGTCAACAACCAGCAACATCCATTGGCTGGTACCGGATCACCTCGGCACCCCACGCATCATCCTTGACCAGACCGGCAGCTTAGCGAATGTGAAGCGTCACGACTACCTGCCATTCGGAGAAGAGCTATTCGCCGGCACCGGCGGCCGCACCGCTGCACTCGGTTATTCCGGTGGCGACAGTGTGCGCCAGCAGTTCACTTCAAAAGAACGGGACGTTGAAACCGGCTTAGATTACTTCAGTGCCCGGTATTACTCGTCGGGGTCGGGTCGATTTTCGAGCCCAGATGATTTTGTTAACGACACGCATCCCGCAGATCCGCAAACTTGGAATCTCTATACGTACGTCCGCAACAACCCTCTGCGTTTCATCGATCCGAACGGTCAAATCAAAAAGGACCAGAACGGAAATGTCATTTTTGAAAAGCAGTCTGAAACTACTATGACGTTCACCAGGAATGTGCCACTTCGTCGCGACGATGGACAAGTCGTCATAGATCAAAACGGTAGAGCCATGACAGTTACCATTACTTGGAAAGCCGATAAAGGCCATGTGTTTGCAGACGATGGAACCAAGATAGAAGCATTCCAAGTGACTGGTGAAATGGCAGTCACAGTTAAAGATGGCTCTGGCAACGTCAATACTGAACTAAGTGCACAATTGAAGACCAGTTTGATGGACGCCGGTAGCGACCATACGACCGATTGTCACGGGACAACTTTCGCGGAGGGGCAAGTGTGGATTAACAACGATCAGGCTAAGAAAATAGTTAGAGGCGATGGCTACATTCCGACTTCCGCGCCTCAACCAGGCGATGTTGGAATCTACACGAGAAATGGTAATCTAAGTTCTACCGTTCATAGCGTACTGGTGAATACTGTTCGCGATGGGCAAGTGGTTGACGTGACAAGTAAAGGCGGAATTACGCGAAGGATCAACGTTGCGCCAGGCCCAGGAGCAAATACTGCCTGGAAAGACTCATCAGCCAGGCTGCAATACTTTAGAAAAAGAACTAGCGGGTCAAGACAGTAGCAAGAAAATACTAGGCAAGATGCGGAAATTCCTACTCTTAATGTTGGCCGTGATTTGTCCGATCCTCAGTTTCGGCTCGATAACGAGGTCTAGCCCAATGAAGTGTGAGCCTGATATCTGCGAGTATTGGCGATCAAAGGTTGATGCTACCGTACGCTCGCCACCGAATACTTCGAAGGTCGACGAAAAGAATCCGCTCACTGTAATAGCGGCTATTGAGTGCTTACTAAAGATGGAGGGAAATAAACATCCCGCTACCTTTAGCGGCGCTGTCAGCCTTGAAGCGTCTCAGATTTTCCCTCAAGCAACGGCGGATGTCGCCGCCCTTTACTACATTTCATATCTATATCACCAGAAATGGGATCATGCCGACGCAATTGCGTTACGTGGCGCAGATGGCTCCGTCAACACACCAAAAGTCATTCGCGAGGCATACCGAAGCTACAAGAAGTGGTTTAAGAGCGTAAAGCGTGTGGGCTTGCCCAGGGCAAGAGAGATGAAGCTGGATCCCTTGAAAGAAACCAAGGTCTACTGGTATTAGCGAACTTGATCTCAAACTTCCCAACGCTTTGCTCAAAAAATCATATTAATCGTTTTGCTCAAAGCCGTCTGAAACCCCTTAAAGAAAAGCGGACGTTAAAATAAAAGTAACTAAAGCACTTGTTGTGTCTTAACGTCTTTCTTGGTTAAGATTCTGAGCCGGAAGTTTTATAAACCCTCAAGGAGCTAAAGTTTCAATGACCTACGTCGTGGCTGAACCGTGCGTTAACTGTCGTTACACTGACTGCGCGCTTGTTTGTCCCGTTGAGGCTTTTCATCTGGACGACGACATGCTCGTGATCCACCCCGAGACGTGTATCGATTGCGACGCGTGTGTTCCCGAGTGTCCCGTTGAGGCCATCTTCGCAGAGAACAACGTGCCGGCGGAGTGGACGAGCTTCACGCCGCTCAATGCGGAGCGAGCGCTGAGCGGATTGCCGACGATTAGCGCCCGGCTGGATCCGCTTTGCGAATAGGCACGAGGTAATGAGAACGCGCACCCGGTGGCTGCTCAGTGGTCTTTGTCTTGGCGCAGGAGCCATGAGCGCTGTTAGTGCTTATTTGAAGAGAAAGAACGTGCCATCAGAGAAGAGAGTCGGAGATGTTTGGGCGCGACCTGGAATGCCGGTGACGTTCAGGGCTGAGCTGATGCCCGGGCGTGATCGGCACGAGCGCACGTTTATCGTTAAAGAGTTGCTGTCGAGCGGCCGTGTCTCATTGCAGGATGCCGGCGGCGAACACGCGGAAAAGGAATTTGAACCGATTCAGCTCGATCGGCCGCTCGTTTGACAGATCACCACTCGTAAACCCTGCCCGGCTCCATCACACTTAATTTCGGAATATTCAGCGCGTTGAGTTGTTGGATGATCTCGTCGCGATAGCTTGGTTTGAGATGGACCGCCATGATATCCAGCCCGTTGTGATTCAGTTTCTTCAACTCCTGGCCCAACGATGCGGGAGTAAAGTGGCGAGAAACGTCGGCCAGTTTGGCCAGGCGGTTGGGAAACGACGACTCAATCAGTAAAGCATCAAGCCCTTTCATTTCATTCACGATCTTCCAAAACTCTTCCGTCTCGGCAGTGTCAGAACTAAACGCCACGCTTGTCTGGCCGTCTGAAACTACCAAACCGATCGTCGGCACGATGTGATTCACCGGCACCGCGATGACGCTCAGATGGGCCACCTTAAACGGAGTACCGGCAGGAATCGGAACGTACTCCATCACTGGTCCATAGTTATTCGTCAGTTCAGAAAAGCGCGGATAGACGTTCCAATTAAAAACATCACGTTCCAGCAGGTCGATCACTTCCGGCGTGGCATGAACGCGCATCGGTTGTTTCAAAGTTGGATAAAGATCGTCGATGAATATCGGAAGGCTTGCAATATGGTCCAGGTGAGGGTGCGTGACGATGATGTCTCTGACTGTGACCCGTTGCTCGTTACTCAGAGCGATTGCGATGCTGCCGGCATCAACCGCCACGCAGTCGTCAATTACAAAACAGGTCAAACGTTGCTCCAGGGTCGCCACGCCCCGGGCGTCAAACGTGCTGGGTAAAAGTTGGATTCTCACGAGCTTTCAGCTCTGATGAAATGGCCTTGCGCAACCCGCCAAGTATAAGCCAGAAACAAGACAAGCAGCGAGCACTAAAGAAGCTACCCTCGCCGGAGTTCATGAATTAACCGCTGCAACGCATCCAGGTATGCAGCTTCCTGCGCCAGCACATCCTGGCTGGCTGAATGCACACCCCTTGAAACGCGACTGCGATGGAACGCCAGTTCGCTTGCCAGTTGATTGAAGCGCATGCGCGCGCGCCAACCCTTCACACCGCGTTTAGAAAGGGCGTTGAACGACGAGCCCATCCTGCCAACGATCGAACCCAGTTGTTTGTATTCTTCCGGAGTTAATAATCCGCGCTCGAGATCCATGACGAGAAAGTCGCGCACTACCTGTCCTTCACGTCGCAGCGCAAGTGAGATCACGACGAGCATGATAATAAAGGCGGGAACCATCACGACGATGTAGGTGAGTATGAAAATACCGCCGCCGCCAAACACCGCTGAACCGTTCCAAATGCTGTGCATGATGATGGCCATCAGAAGGCCGACAATCGGAGTCAAAAACTTGACGGCGATATTGCTCGATTGTCTCGCGAGGCCTAATCCGATTCCAGTGAGACTCGTGAAGAGCGGATGAGAGAACGGGGCAAAGAAGCCGCGAATGATTACGGTCGCCGTCAACGCGCCGCCACCGCCCATTGCAGCGGCTTTACCGTAGTAAAGAATGTTCTCGGTCATCGCGAAACCGAGTGCGGCCATTGAGGCGTAAACAATTCCATCGACAACGCCGTCAAACTCGTCCTTCCTCCAGAAGAAGAAGACGAAGAGGATGAATGCCTTGCCGGTCTCCTCGACGATTGGAGCAGAGATGACCGCGGCAAATGCCTCACCGGCTTCAGCGTCGGCTAAGGCGGTGACGATTCCGCCGCTGGTTGTGTTTAACAGGAAAGCGAAGAAAGTAGCGACGAGGGCGCCCCAGAAGAAAGCCGTGGCGAGCATCCAAAGCGGTTCAGCCTCGTAGCGATCGATCCACAGGACGAGCACTACGTACAGCGGAACGGGGATCGTCGCTGCGACAAGACCGAGCAGGAGTGCGACGGGTCCAGTCTCGATACCGATCACCAGCAGGACCAATAATCCCAACACCAGTGCTATGAGACCTGCGACGATAGCCAGCGACAGCCGTATGGCACTGATTTGTGGTGACGTACGGATGACGATTGTCGGCCCCTGGTTTGGCAAATACGGCTCTGGAGTGCTCATAAGTATGGCAGTTTACGCCGAAGGCGCTCGCTAGTTCCAACCCTGGGCTGAAATTAGCGAACAGCGTTATTAACGCGCGCAGGTTTGGGCGCGGCCACCGTCGATCGAATAGGTTGCGCCGGTGATCCACGAAGCCTGATCCGAGGCGAGATATAGGACCAGCGCCGCGATTTCCTCCGGCCGTCCGGTTCGTCCTAAAGGATGTGTTTGCTTGGAGTGTTCGAGAAACGCCGCGTAGGCTTCTTCACTCATCCCGCCGCGTTTGTGAATCTCAGTCACCACCACACCTGGGTTAACAGCATTTACACGCACTCCCTTTGCCGCCAACTCGAGCGATGCACATCTCGTTAACTGGTCCAACGCTGCTTTTGAAACGCAGTAGGCAAGCACGCCTGGAAACGCCCGAAGTCCCGTGACACTCGAAACGTTAACAATGTTTCCCCTACGCTCAATCAGACTGGGCAGCGCCTTTTGCATCAACTGAAACGCAGCGCGAACGTTGACATTCATCATGTCATCCCATGCTTCCAGCGAAGTGGTTTCAATAGTGCCGCTGCTGATATGGCCGGCGGCATTCACCAGAATATCGATACCGCCAAAAACTCGGACACTCTCTTCCACCGCTCTCTGCGCTTCCTGCTCCTGAGAAAGATCGGCTTTGATCGTCAACGGCTGCGTACTGAGCTTACTAATCTTCTGCTCGATATCTTTCAGGGCTTCAGCGTTGCGCCCAACACAGACGACATTGGCTCCTTCATTCGCGAAAGCAATCGCGCACGCCTGCCCAATTCCCGACGTCGCTCCCGTCACGAAAGCAACTTTGCCCGTGAATTGTCTCTCCTTCATCTTGTCTGTTCCTTTCGCACGGCATGATATATTGACAGCACAATCCCAAAAAGCCGACTATTATCACCCTGAGAGGCTTGTGAGGCCATCCCCAGACAATGTTCTTCGTACGTGGTTGGGCGCGCTTAGCCTGGAGGCGACTCGTTGGGAAACAACTCAGCAGATCAGTTTTTCCCCAGAAGTCCGCGATCTCATTCGCGTCCTCCTGACTTGCATGGGCGTCCAGTTCGCAACCGAATGCCGTCGAGTACCGGCTACTTGATGGCGGCGATTGTGATCGCTGTTGGTGTGTTTATTGGACTGTGGTGGATTTTGGTCAGTAGTGGCGACCAGGCTCCGTGGCTGCCGGCGGGACTCGCGGCCAGCGCTGTCCTGTTAGTTGCGTTGTCAGCGCGCGAAGTCCTGATGCGCCGCGCATGGACCCGTTATCTGCTGGAGCATGGGATTCACGAGAAGCATTCGAGTCGATCGCGCGAGAGTGGCCGCAGCCAGAAGAAAGGATCTTCCTCGTCACTGCACTCGAATGCGTTGCGAACGATTCAAAAACAGTCGACCGCGGCGGATCGTCGAGGTGCAAATCCCGAAGCGCATCTCGACGTTGCACAGCTATGTCAGGAATACCTCGCGAGCACTGACGAAGCAATTCGATCGGGTAGTTATGGAAGTGAAAAAGGGATAGCGATCCGGGCCGGACAGGAACGTGTTCGCGCGCTTCACCGGCATCACTTGCTGACCTGGGCTAAGGGGCAATCGCGAGCGTTGACGCACGAGGCGCAACAGCGCGCAAGAACCTTTGATAAAATCGAAACCGCGACGAGAGCTATCGACTGCATCGATTCCGCCTTGCGAGTTTATCCGGATGAAGCCGAACTC
Source organism: Pyrinomonadaceae bacterium (assembly GCA_025922875.1). Taxonomy (GTDB): domain Bacteria; phylum Acidobacteriota; class Blastocatellia; order Pyrinomonadales; family Pyrinomonadaceae; genus PSRF01. The sequence goes on along the minus strand of JAICGZ010000082.1, from coordinate 1,709 downwards.
AATGAATCGAGAGTGGCGATCGCGGAGTTTATTGCGTCCGTAAAGGTTGCTCACTGGGTGGAACTGGCCGAACGATCGGCTTTCAAGGGACACTACCGCCGCGCTATCGATCGTTACAAAGACGCACTCTTTTATCTCAATCAGGACGTGGTAAAAGACGAAGTGCGCATCGCGGGAACTGAGAAGATCAAAGGCGAAATCGCGGTGTTGAGAGCGCGGCTGCGACCAAACAACGCCGCGCAGCGCACAGATGGTTGAGGCCCGCCATGTTACCGAGCGTGACGAGAATCTTTGCTCAGAAGTGTCCCAAGTGTGGTAGTTCTCGGATTCGAAGAGGCTATAAAAGGACGCCCTTGCCGATGCGTCTGGTTGGCATCTATCACCTTTTGTGCGATCATTGCAACTTGCTTTTTACCGGGTTTGTGGTGCCTGGGACCTTCCACCGCCGGAGAAAGCATCGCCACAAATATACTAAACAGCAAAGTTAAGCCATCCACAGAATGAATCTCGGTAATCTGTGGATAAGTAGGAGATGGTGTGATGAAAGTTAAGCAAATTTTAGTGCTGGCAATTGTCTTTGCTTGCCTGCTGACCGGCGCCGTTAATGCCCAGGAACAGCAGCCGCAAGAGCAGCAGCCGCAGCCTCCTCCTGCGACAAACCCTGCAGAATCAGCGTCGATGGACATCCAGGGAATCAAAACTTATTTGCTCGGTCCGGGAGACGTGCTCGACATCAGGGTGTTTGGCCAGCCAGACTTAAACAGCACTGTACAGGTTGACAGTGAGGGCAATCTCAGTTCATTGCCGTTTCTCGAAACACCGATTCCAGCAAAGTGCCGGACTGATAAACAGGTACAGAAAGACATTGCGCTCGCCTACTCGAAGTTCATCAACAATCCACAGGTAAGCGTCCGGATCTCCGAACGAAACAGCCGCCAGCCCGCGACGGTGTTTGGCGCTGTTCGCCAGCCAACGCGTATCGAGATGAAACGAAAAGTGCGCTTGAATGAAATAGTAGCCGTGTCAGGCGGGTTCACCGAACGCGCCTCCGGGACTATTCAGATACTTCACACCGAACCACTGATGTGTCCTGAACCTGGAGAAGAGGCAGAAGCTGCACCGATCGATGGAACCAAAATTCCGCTTCAAATTGTAAAAATTTCAGAACTCCGCAGCGGAAAGGCTGAAGCCAATCCGGTTATTCGTCCGGGAGATTATGTACTGGTCACGGAAGCGGAACCGGTTTATGTAACCGGTGCCGTGTTGCAACCAGGCGGCGTTTACCTGCGGGAGCAACTCATGCTTAGTCGCGCGATTGCAATGGTGGGTGGAGCCAGAAAAGAGGCGAAACTAAACGACGTGAAGGTATATCGCCAGATCCCCGGTTCGACGAATCAGGAAGTTATCCATGTCGATGTGGCCGCGATTAAGAAGAACCAGAAACCGGACTTTGTATTGCAGGCCTATGACGTTATCGAAGTGGGTGAGTCAGGCATGTTCTCAAAAGATCGAATCGGATCGACGCTGTTAGGCGCTCTTACTGGAGGCCTTCAGAGCGCCGCCTCTTCGACTGGAACGTACTTGCCAAGTCGAGTGATCTACTGACTTTGGTGATGCGTCCGTGGTGTTTCTCTAGTTTCAGCCCAGAGGCTTTGCGACAATCTGGGTACGAAAGTAGCGAGTAAGTTTGAAAAATACGCCGAAGGCGT